>JANWHF010000056.1 GCA_025450555.1 Tepidisphaeraceae bacterium
AATGTGCCGGGCGAAGACAACAGCTATTTCCATGAACCTCGCGGAGTCGCAGCCATCATCGCGCCGTGGAATTTTCCCCTGGCGATTCTCTGCGGCATGACCACCGCCGCCCTGGTTACCGGCAACACCGCGATCATGAAGCCGGCCGAGCAATCGCCGATCATCGCGTCGATGCTGATGGAGGTATTTGAGGAAGCGGGATTCCCGCGAGGCGTGGTCAATTATCTGCCCGGAATCGGCGAAGAAATTGGGCCGGTGCTTGTGGGGCATCCTGATGTGGCGACAGTCGCGTTCACCGGCTCGCGCGCGGTCGGCTTAGCGATCCAGCGGCAGGGGGCCGAGCTCTCCGCAGGGCAGATGCAGCTCAAAAAAGTCATTACCGAAATGGGCGGGAAGAATGCTACGATCATCGACGAAGACTGCGATGTGGATGATGCCGTGCATGGCGTCGTCGCGAGCGCATTTGGATACAGCGGGCAGAAATGTTCGGCCTGTTCAAGAGCGATTGTGCTCCCGAAGGTGTACGACACGTTTCTTGCCCGGCTAATCGAGGCGGCAAGAAGTCTTCACATTGGACCGGCGGAGGAAGCTGGCGCGATGGTGGGGCCCGTAATCGATGCCGATGCACAGCGGCGAATCCTGGCCGCGATTGAGAAAGGCAAAGGCGAAGCGCGGCTCGTTTATCAGGCGGAGCTGGGACATCTTGCTGAAGAAGGCTGCTACGTGCCGCAAACGATTTTTGCTGATGTCCCGGAGCAATCGTCGCTGGCGCAAGAGGAGATTTTCGGGCCGGTGCTGGCAGTAATGAAGGCCGCGGATTTAGATGAAGCTCTCCGCATCGCCAATGGAACCTCTTATGCCCTAACCGGCGGAATCTTTTCCCGCAGCCCCGTCAATATCGAACGCGCCCGGCGGGAATTTCGCGTGGGTAATCTCTACATCAATCGCAAAATCACCGGCGCGCTGGTCGATCGCCAGCCCTTCGGCGGCTTCAAGCTTTCAGGCACGGGAGCCAAGGCGGGCGGGCCGGATTATCTGCTGCAATTCACGCACTCGCGCACGATTACCGAGAACACGCTTCGACACGGATTTGCCCCGCAGAATCCGCAGGCGTTCAGCAAGCCTTCTGGCGAGTAGCCCACGCGGTCAAATGTATCTTAGAATTGAACCGGCTTGAGTCCACGCCGCTCGGCCATTTCTCGCCCGATTTCCCGCACCTGTTCTTTCGATAGAAGCTGACGGGCGGCGGGAAAGAGACTGGTATCTTCAACATTGATATGGCGAGAATACATCTGCTGTAGACGATTCAGCAGTGTCATCAACTCACCAAGCTCCGGCTGTGACAACTGACCCTCGGCCAGCCACTTTCGCCCCACGATATCAACCCGCTGATGATCGCGATCGGCCGCTATGTGATCGGCTTCCAAAACCTCAATGCGTTTCAATGCTTCATCAGCCTCGGGCGCATCCATCTGACGCAGTCGCGGGAAGAGCGATTTTTCTTCATCAGCCGTATGGCGAGGCATCGCGGTTGAAAAATAACGTAGCGCCGCTTCCAGCGCGTCGCGGTGTTGTTTGTCGAGCGGGCTCCCTTGAAGATCGTTGGCAACTTTCAAAAGCATCTTCAGGAACAGCTCGATTCGCCTGTGGCAATCGAAGAGCAACCCGAGCGGATCATCAAAGCCATGATCTTTTTGCACGCCAAGCGACACGGGCATAATAACTCCGTTTCAATCAAACGATCAAGTTGATCGTAGGCAGTGATCGATGGAGATCAATGCTTTTGATGATCTGTTTCAAACAGTGCTCACGGCGTGGCAGGCTCGGCATTCCAAACCTTGATGTCGTCAAAATATCCATCCTTGCCCGCGCAACCGAATTCGATGCGCGACTTAGTGGGATGAGCGATGCCCGATGATTTCAGGAACGCGGCGGGTTTGCCATCAACTGTTGCGCGCATCGTGTCGCCGACCGTTTCGAGCACCATCTGATGCCAAACGCCCGGCTCAATCGTCATCGGAAACGTCACGCTTCGGCCAGCGAGTAGTTTATTGCGCTCGGCCTTTTTGGAAGGGTCGTTGTTCATCTCGTAGATGTCGTTCCGCATCGAGCCATCGCGCTGATCGGCAAGGATGACCGACTTGGGCGTAGCACGCACGAAGCAGATGTGGCCATAGTGGGAGCCGGTGTATTTGCGATCGTCGAACTCGGCTGACATGCCGGTTGCGCCCTCAAATTTGAAGCGGAATTCGACAACGGTGTCCTTGTTGGGAATGTCGGTGCCGATGACGGCTTGATGACCGACAACCGCAGGCTTACCGTCGGCGGCTGGCTTGTTCACGCGCGTCTGCGTGCCCTTCAGCATCCCGTCTTCGATCGAATAGGTCGGCACCACCACTTTCCAGGCTTTGCCAAGCTCATCGCGATTGAAATCGTCGCTGAAGAGCAACTCCTTCTTTTTTGCAATTGGGTTTTCAGGAACCTTCGGCCGTTCCGCGCCAGAGGCGACCAGACTGATGAGAACAACTGGGGCCAGGAAATAGTTAAGCTTCATCTGCCACTCCAATTAAAAGATTTGAGGTGCAGATCGTAAGACCAACCGCCGCCGGCCACAAGAAGCGAAGCACCTTGTGCAAATGCGTGCATGGTGCCCCCATCATTTTGATGAGCCGTTGCACACGGAGCGATAGAGATCAGAAATCTGGCGGCGGAAGCGGGCAGGATCAAACCGCTCAGCAGCGCCCGGCCGGTTGTTTTCCCAATGACCAGCCCGCTCAGCACCAATGGGGAACCATTCGAAAATTTGGCGGGCGACTACTTTCGGCCGCAAAGGCCGAATCAGCAGGGTTGAGGGTTCTTCAGAAGCATATTGCCCCGCCAGTCCGTCGGCATCGCCGATCGTTGGTATGCCGGCGGTCATACACATCGCAGTCGGCAAAGGGGAACCTGGTAGCGAATCGCTGGCCAAGGCAACGTCAGCCGCGGCGAGCAATTCGTTCTGATCGACCAGCCGGCCAAGTCGTCGCGATGCCGACACGAGAAGCGCCGGCTGCTTCAGTTTGCTGGCCAGTCGATGCAGAGACGAAGCTTGCGGGCCGGTGCCCGAAATCAGCAGTCGATATCGGCGATCGTAAACGTGCAGAATTGAGAGCGCCCACAAAGAAAGCCGGTGCCGTGACGTCGGCGCCGAGTCTCCGGGGGCGAATGCAATTACGTCTTCATGATCCAAGCCCAGAGATTGCCGGATGCGCATGCGATGATCCTGGGACACCGAGGTGGTCTCCACACCAGGGTCGATCACGTGACAACTGTGCCACGGAATGCCAGCGCGTTGAAGCAGGTGCTTCTGAAGAGGCGTCGAGCAGACGAAAGAGACGCGGCTCGTCAGTGAAGTCAGTCGCTTCAGCGCGCGGACTTGGCCGCGAGACTCAATCGCCTTAATGCTGTGAAGGATCGGGCAGCGCGTCGCAGCCAGTGCCCACCTCAGCCCGCTCCAATTCCAACTGTGCACAACGTCCGGCGTCATCAACCGACCCATGATTCGGTTGCGCAACAACCGACATCGCACATGAGCAAAATCGAGTGGCAAATGGCAGAGCTGGATATTCGCCGCCAGCCCACTGCCAAGAACATCAATTTGATGCGCGCTTTCAAAATCGGGACAGCGCGGGATCATCTGCAGAACACGAACCATGCTGAACGTAGAATAAGCGAAAGAGTCAGTGCTTCACAGAAGAGACTGCCGGCCAAGGGGCATAAGAAAAGCCCGTCACCGGCCGGTGACGGGCTCTGAAAAATCCAAACTACTGATTCGCGTGCCGCTTAGGGCCGGTAGAACAGGTCGCAGTTTAACGAGCGTTTTTGGACATTGATGTAGCTTGTGTCGTTAGGCTCATTGGTGTTGAAGCCAACGTCTTCTGGGAAGATGCATTCAACGTGACCGTCGGCAAAACCTTGATTTCCGCGCTTCAGATGGCGGTTGGTCAACTGGTCGTCCGCATCGTTGGTGTTTGCGATAAAGGCACAGCCATCGTTGGGGTATTGCTCTTCGACCAACGCGATCTTCTGGGCTGGCATCACGATGCTACCCAACCTGATGCCGGTTGGCTTGTTCCAGGTCGATGTATCCATGTCGCTGCCGCGGAGCTGAGCATTCCATGAATAAGTGAAGTTCCGTTCATAGCTGGCTGTGTAATTGATCGTTGAGCTGCGGCTGACGGGACGGAACGCATCCAGATCGGTGGGGCAATTGAACACATCCTGACGGGATTGGATCGACCTGCTGATGTAAGGCCAGAGCGTGCCCTGGTTGTAATCGTAGATGCCGCCAATGTTTCCGTTTGGATCCATGACGATGCCCATGCTGGGTGCAACCGTGATTGAACTGGTGTTTTCCACGCGAGGTGGAATGGGCAGCATATCCTTATTTTCGTTGGCATACATGACACACGCCATCCAGATCTGACGCATGTTGTTGGCACACTTGACCTGACGGGCGTTTTCACGCGCCTTGTTCAAGGCCGGCAGCAGGATCGACATGAGCAGGGCGATGATGCCGATCACCACCAGCAGCTCGACGAGGGTAAAACCGCGACGGCGACGAGGCGCCGATGAGGAGAATTGAACGGACACTTGGGTAACCTCCGACGCCGTCTCAGGTGCTTCCTGCTAGCGGATGGAGCCGCTCGCAGACGGGAAAGGTCCAATCATCTGGCTAAAAAGCACGCAGGACGGCCGTACCTTGTACTATTCGACAATTCAAGCCATCGGGGACCCCGCCCACAAAGGACCGGTCAACGCCGATAGATGCTCGCCCGTCGCGAGGCCTGTATAAAAAGAGATTACCCTTCATCGCCTCTTGGAGTCAAGAGGCGATGTCAGTGATTTTAGCGCACCCCAACCATGCGCTGTCGATCTTTGCAATCGACACGAGATTAAGCAGACTCAGCGTTGGCGAATGTCTTCGCTCAATGGTGAATGATCTGATTCTGAAGCGCTACGAACACCAGGCTCACCACGCCTGTTTCCATGCCACCAATAGCTTCAGCTTCCGCAAACGATCCTTCCCGTCATCCAACTATGAAATGACCTGCAAGACTTGGATCTCGCGCCTTGACATCGAAATGAAAAAGCAGGCGCGGCCAATACTCGCAACGATAAGCGTGTCCAAAAGTTACTTGCAGTTTGCAGGATCGTCAAGCAAAATCTTGCTTGCTTTTCAAAAAAGAACCCGCTCCATTGAGGAGCGGGTTTTGTTGCTAATAATAAGGTCGCCTAACTAATTGCGCGATGCGATTAGGGATGGAAGAACAGGTTGCAGTTCAATTCGCGCTTCTGGATGTTGATGTAGCTGGAATCGTTGGGCTCGTTGGTGTTGAAGCCAATGTCTTCGGGGAAGATCGCTTCCACGTGACCATCGGCAAAGCCCTGATTGCCGCGCTTGAGATGACGGTTGGTCGGCTGATCGTCGACGTCGTTGGAGCCGGAAAGGAACGCTAAACCATCATTGGGATACTGCTCTTCGACCAGAGTGATCTTCTGGCCCGGCATGACGATCGAAGCCAGGCGAATGCCCGTGGGCTTGAGCCAGGTCGTTGTATCCGCGTCCTGGCCGCGCACCAAGGCATTCCAGGAATAGGTGAAGTTCCGCTGGTAGCTGGCGGTGTAGTTGATCGTTCCGCGGCTCACGGGGCGGAATGCATCCAGATCGGTCGGGCAGTTAAAGACATCCTGGCGGGCCTGAATCGACTTGCTGATGTAAGGCCAGAGTGTGCCCTGATTGTAATCGTAGATGCCACCAATGTTTCCATTGGGATCCATCATGATCGCAATACCCGGAGCAAGAATACTGCTGCTGAAGTTCTCGACTCGAGGCGGAATAGGCAGCTTATCCTTGTTCTCATTAGCGTACATGAGGCACGCCATCCAGATCTGCCGCATGTTGTTGGCACACTTGACCTGACGGGCGTTTTCACGCGCCTTGTTCAAGGCCGGCAGCAGGATGGACATGAGCAGGGCGATGATACCAACCACCACCAGCAGCTCGACGAGGGTAAAACCGCGACGGCGACGAGGCGCCGATGAGGAGAATTGAACGGACACTATGGGTACCTCCAGCGCCGATTCACGTGCTTGCAGCAAGCGGATGGAGCCGCTCGCAGACGGGGATGGATCCGATCAGTTGACTAGAAAGCACGAAGAACTGGCTATGCAAAAAATATGCACTTCGACCACGATTCAAGCGGCTGAAATCGAACAGATTTGGAACATGATTTCAGCTTCGCTCGCCCGTCGCGAGGCCTGTATGGGGGCATACAATAACCTTGCACACCTCCTGATGTCAAGAAGTGTTTCGCAAGATTGTGGCGCACACCATACGCACAAAGCCGATGAGAATTTCGGCTCCGAAGTGGAAACGTTAGCCAGCGAATTAATCGCCTCGAAGTGATTCACTCGACTGCGAAGGTCCGCGGCATGTGACCTCACCAAGCCTATGCCGACCCAAAAACAACCTTCGAGCGGAAAACACCGGCCTTCTTAATCAAAGGCCAACTGATACATGACGAAATACGGTTCAAAGTACTCCGGGGCGCCGACCACAGATATGACTCGTCGTCCGCCACCAGGCACCGACTCAATCGATCCACTGTCTATTTACCCCCATGGACCGCCAGCGTCAAGGGAAAAAGAAAATTGCTTGCATTTTGAACAAAAAAGAACCCGCTCCATTTCGGAGCGGGTTTGGTTGCTAATAATAAGTTCACCTAACTAATTGCGCGATGCGATTAGGGATGGAAGAACAGGTCGCAATTCAGCTCGCGCTTCTGGACGTTGATATAGCTTCCATCATTGGGTTCATTGGTGTTGAATCCGAGATCTTCGGGAAAGACGGCTTCGACATGGCCGTCTGCAAAACCCTGGTTGCCGCGCTTGAGGTGGCGGTTGGTGAGCTGGTCGTCAACGTCGTTGCCGCCGACGATAAAGGCCAGGCCGTCGTTGGGGTACTGCTCTTCAATCAAGGCAATCTTGTTGCCGGGGGTCACGATCGAGGCCAGACGGATGCCAGTTGGATGGTTCAAGTCGCCATTTTGTTCTTTGCCGCGCACCTGGGCATTCCAGGAATAGGTGAAGTTCCGCTGGTAGCTGGCGGTGTAGTTAATCGTTCCGCGGCTCACGGGGCGGAACGCATCAAGATCGGTGGGGCAGTTGAA
>JANWHF010000057.1 GCA_025450555.1 Tepidisphaeraceae bacterium
GCCGTCGCGAGCACGGTCTGATCGTCTCCGTCACTGGGCACAACCGGCCACCATTGTTTGACCACCGCGCCGACTAACGCATTGCGCTCCGATGCGGCAATCATTGCGATCATCGGATTGGCAGCCGATCGAATCACCAGTGCGGGTGGCGTCGATGCGTTGATGGGCGACGAGCTCTTGAGCGACAGGCGCGTCAGGCGAGCGCGCCCAGGCCCCAGCGCTTGGGTAATAAAACTCTCCTGGCTCCGTGGCCCCAGGATGACCCATACGCCGTGCCCGCCATCGGCATAATCGAGCAGTTTCCCCTCGACGTCCGGCGGAAGCTGCGCGACATCATTGAGCACGACCACGTCATAATCGTCGAGCTTCTCCGCGCTGCTGTCGGCGGCGCTGACGATCTTCGGCTGGATCAGCGTCGGCGCCGTCGAATGCAGATCAACCGGCTGCATCGCCGCCGCCAGGAATTGGCTGGCGCTGAAGCTGCCGGCGGAGGTGAGTTGGCCATCGATAATGAGCACCGGGAGCTTCTGCCAGACCTGCACCGACGCCACGCTGCTGTTGTCGGCCGGCAGGGCGTCGATCAGGTCGGTCCAGATGCGGATCCAGTGCGAGCCAGCCAGCGAAAACGTATGGTCAAAATGAATCGTGCTCGATTGCCCGACACCCAGCCGCTCGAGATGCATGGGTGGGCCAGCATCCTGCCCGTCAATCGTCAAGTGAATATTGACGCTCGAAATGTCCTTCGCCCCGATGTTGTTGATGCTGGAGGTGATCTGAATCGGGCGGTTGATGCCCACCAGATGCGGCTCAATGCTGATGTCGCCGATCGCGACATCGGAAGTCGAATCATCGGCATGGAGCGCCAGCGTATGCACCGGCAGCTTGGCGGAGGGTCGGTCGGCCGGCCCCGAGGTCGCGAGGCTCCAGGCCGGCGTCTGCCCGACCTGCCAGTTGGTCTTCTGCTCATCGCTGGCGACGATCACCAACTTGCGGGCATTGCGACCGTGATCGAGAAAGGCACGCGCCGAATCGATCGCCTGGGGAATCGAGCAATCGGTCAGTCCAGGTTTGAGCTGGGAAAGAGCCTGTAGCAATCCCGGCACATCCCGCGCCGACGCCGGCACGGCTGCCAACGATCGCGGTTGATGCTCGGCAAGAATCACTGAGAGCGTATCGCCGCGGCGCATCGCCGAGGCCACTTGTTGAACGGCTCCGCGCTCTTCGTCAAAGACGGTGTGGTCGCCGCTGCGCCGACCCGTCGAAAGCGAATGATCGACGACGACGGCAATATCCACCGGCGCCTTACCCGCTAGCGGGTTGTAATGACTGCCCTGCACGAGGGGCCGCGACAATGCCCATCCGAGAAGCAGCAGGGCCGCCACGCGGGCAGCCATCAAAAGCCAATGTTCAACCTTCTTTCGACGCTTCGATTTGAGCGGCGATTCCAGCAGAAACTGCATGGCGCCCCAACGAATCGGCGTCGTCCGCTGGCGATGCAGCAGGTGAATGACGATCGGAATCGCTGCCGCCAGCATTCCGACACCCAGGATGGCCCAGCCCATGAGAAACGTCATGGTCGGCTACTTCCTCCCCATCCGGATCGCCAGGTAATCGGTCAATGCCGCATCGAATGGCCGGCTCGTGTCGAGCACGACATGGTTCACCTGTAGTTTCCCCGCGGCATCGCCGATGGCCTTCATGTGGTTCGCGAGGTTTTCCAGATAAATCCGCCGCGTCAGAGCCGGATCGAGCTTCAGCCGCCGGCCGGGCTGCTCGAGATCATCGAAGAGACTCCAGTTGCGGAATGGAAATTCGATCTCGTCATGAGCCATCACCTGCATGAGCAGCACTTCGTGGCGCTTGTGGCGAAGATGATGTAATGCTTCGATCAGCGCCGGCGCCTGATCGAATAAATCAGAGATGACGATGACCATGCCGCGATGGCTGACTCGCTCGGCAATTTCATGAAGGATCGGCGCGATGCCCGATTCACCCGCCGGCTGCGTGTCATCCAGCGCGCGAAGCAGCCGCATAAGCTGCGCCGGCGTCGACTTTGCGGGAATGAAGGTGCGGATCTGCGTATCGAATGTCGCCAGGCCGGCGGAATCCTGCTGATGCAGTACCAGGTATCCAAGGCAGGCGGCCAGGAATTGGCCGTAGCGGAATTTGCTTAAGGCATCGTTCTTTCCACGATAAGCCATCGATCCGCTGGCATCCAGCACGAGGTGAGCGCGCAGGTTCGTGGAGACTTCATATTGCTTGATGTAATAGCGCTCGCTCTTGGCGTAGATGCGCCAATCGAGCCGCTTCAGATCGTCTCCCGGCACGTATTGCCGATGCTGCGCGAAATCCAGCGCGAACCCCACGTGCGGCGAGCGATGCAGCCCCTGAACGAATCCGTCCATCACCTGGCGCGCCACAAGCTCCATCTTTCCGATGTTCTGGAGCACGCGCGGGTCGAGGAGGGATGAGGAGGTGGTGGTCATACGACAACAACATCTTTACGCGGCCTCCGCCTTGGATCGCGGGATTTCTTTGAGCAACCGATCGATGAGGCGATCGCTGGTCATGCCTGATGCTTCGGCACTGAAGGTGGTCATCACGCGGTGGCGCAGCACCGGATGGGCAACTTTGGCGATATCCTCGGTCGTCACATGAACGCGGCCTTGCAGGATTGCGCGGGCTTTGCCGGCCATGATTAAATAAATGCTGGCGCGCGGGCCGGCTCCCCATTGCACCATTTCATTGATGAATGCTGGGACTTCCGCCTCGCCGGGCCGCGTCGCGCGCACGAGATCGCGGGCATAGGCGTAAACATGTTCGGCCACCGGAACCCGGCGAACAATTTGCTGAAGATTCTGAATCGCCTGCCCATCGAGCAGCCGGCTGACCTGCGGGCGATAGTCGGTCGTCGCCTGCTTCATGATCTGGATCTCGTCGGCCGGCGTCGGATAGCGCACGCGCACCATGAACATAAACCGGTCGAGCTGCGCCTCGGGCAGCGGATAGGTGCCTTCCTGCTCGATGGGGTTCTGCGTGGCCAGCACGAAGAACGGCTCGGGAAGCTCGAAGGTATTTTCGCCAACCGTCACGCGATGCTCCTGCATCGCTTCGAGCAGTGCCGCCTGGGTCTTGGGCGGCGTGCGGTTGATTTCATCGGCCAGCACCATGTTGGCAAAGATCGGTCCGCGCACGAAGCGGAAGATTCGCTTGCCGGTGGTGTGATCTTCTTCCAGCACGTCGGTGCCGGTGATGTCGGAAGGCATCAGATCAGGCGTAAACTGGATGCGCTTGAAGCTCAGGTGCAGCACGTCGCTGATCGTTCGCACGAGCAAGGTCTTAGCGAGCCCCGGGACGCCGACGAGCAGTACGTGTCCCTGGCAGAACATGGCGGTGAGGACCTGCTCGACCACTTCCTGCTGGCCGACGATGATCTTCCCCAGCTCGGCGGCCATCGTCTGGTAGGCGCGCGATAATTGCTCGACGGCTTGGAGGTCGCCGGACGAATTTGTGGATGACATACTTGCTTTACCTGTTGGTAATGAAGGCTGTTGAGCGAAGGCGACTTCGTAATGTAGAACGTCTGCGCCCTCGTGCAGGCAACCGTCGCATACTCGCTTGCGGCTTCGCGCCTGTCGTAGAGCTCTCGTGCGCGAAGCCGCAAGCGACGTGGGCGGTCGATGCGGCGAAATCCGGGTCTTTCGTTCTTTCCAAACCGATACGCATTGCTCCAGAGCGATGGTCTCCTTATTCCCTCTTGCCAAAGGTCGTTTCCTGCGACACCTTAATCGCATGGAAGCACACATTAAAGTCGCGACAACCCCGGCAGACGTTGCAAGGCAGGCGGCGGACATCGTTGTGGCCTCGGCACAGAGCGCGATTGCGGAGAAGGGTTCGTTTTCATTAGCCCTTTCGGGCGGCCGGACGCCTGAGGCGCTTTACACGTTGCTGGCATCGGAGCCATACCGATCACAGGTCGACTGGTCGCGTACGGAGTTTTACTTTGGGGATGAGCGTTGTGTGCCGCCCGATTCTCCGCAGAGCAATTACGGGATGGCGCGACGCACCTTAGCAGCCGCCCCGATACCAGAAACCAACTTCCATCGCATGCGCGGCGAGATCGAGCCGGAGCAGGCAGCCAGGGAATATGGCCAGCTCCTGAAGCAGAAGTTCGGCGACGGAGGCATCGATCTGGTGCTGCTGGGAATGGGCGACGATGGGCACACGGCCAGCCTCTTTCCGCATACGTCAGCCTTGGACGAGCAGGAGCATCGGTGCGTGGCCAATTATGTGGAAAAGCTCAGCACTTCGCGGATTACCTTGACGGCTCCCTTCATCAATCGCAGCGGAGGTGTGCTGGTGCTGGTGGCGGGGGCGGAAAAAGCCGCGCGCGTTCATGAGGTGCTGGAGGGGGCGAAGGATCCGCATCGGTTGCCGATCCAGATGATCAATCCGGGAAGCGGTCGACTGACCTGGATCCTCGATGCCGGGGCGGCAGGAATGCATAACTGAGTTCCAAACCAGTCTGCTCTCGCCCGCGGCGCTATATCCGGTATAATCGTAAGCATCAGCCCACCACGGCAGGCAGCGAAGAGCTCGCTCAATGGGCAAACGGAACACGGCCCGGGCTCATCGCGTAGAATCACTGTAATCCAAGCAAGGCGAAGGTCGGGAGAATTTTCGGAGCACGCTTCATGTCCAAGTCGAACGGTCGTCTTTCCCCGTCAATTCAGGAACTTCAACGGTCAAAGAGAGTCAAGGCGCGTGCCCTTCTGGGTGCCGCTGCGATTGAAACGCTCGAACAGCGCAGGCTGCTGTCGGCGACTTTTGGGACGCCGGTGACGGTGCCGTTGGAACAAGGCTCTCCTATCCTTTCCATGGCCGTTGGCGATCTGAATGGCGACGGCCGGGCTGACCTGGTCATTTCCAATTCCCCAGCCACGGGTGGCGGACCGAACGTACAAGTTCTGCTCAGCAACGGCGACGGGACCTTCAAGCCCGAGTCGGACGTCATCCTTCAGCCGAACCTCAACAACGCTCCGTACACTGCCATCGCCGACGTCAATGGGGATCACATTCCAGACATCCTCCAATCCGACTTTGTATTCGCTGGAAACGGCACTACGGTTGCCCAGGGCGGAGTCGGCATCGCGCTGGGAAATGGCGATGGGACGTTTACAGATGCCCTCGACTTTGCCCACTCCGACAATACCCCACTGAGTTTTGTGACCGCGGATCTCAACCACGATGGAAAGACAGATTTGGTGATCAGCACCGCTGGAGTTCCCGGTTCGGGGTTTGCCACCATCTCTTTTTCTCCTGGGAAGGGTGACGGTACCTTTACAAATAGCGGGGGTCAGATCGAAAACCACCCCAGCGACAGCATCGCGCTGGCCGATTTCCGCCACAACGGGTTGCTTGACCTGGCGACGCCTTATGGGGTGGAGAAGAGCAACAATGATGGCAGCTTCTCTACGCCCTTTTCCTACCCAGCCGGCAATGGCCTTGGACGCGTGATCGTTGGCGACTTCAATGGCGACGGACTCCCCGATATCGCGCTGGCGCCCGATGACACCCAAACGACTCAGGCCGCTGACATCACGATCCTGATCAACAACGGTCAGCAGGGATTCAATGCCAGCACGGTTCCGATCAGTGCAACGGCGACTGACCTTGCCGGTCTTACTTCTGCTGATATCGACGGCGATGGGCACGTGGATCTGATTGGTACTCTTGGCCCCGGCTCGGCCGATCATGCCAACAATCTGTTCGTACTTCCTGGCAATGGCGATGGGACCTTTGGTACGCCGCAGTTCACAGCGATGCATACCGATGCCGGACAGGTCGAAATCGGTGACGTCTATGGCCTCGGCCGGCCTGATGTGGTCGTCCTCAATCCGGTTGACGATACGGCAACTGTTTTCCCAAATACCGCGCTGGGCGTGACGACCACGACCTTGACGGCCAACTCGACCACAGCGGTTACTGGCGACCCGCTTCAGCTTATCGCGGCCATCAAGGGCGGCGGTACCGCTGCGCCCACCGGCACTATCACCTTTCTGGATGGTTCGACGCCAATCGGCACCGCGCCGGTGCGCACCGACGGGCGCGCCATCCTGACCATCACGACGCTTGCTGCCGGCGATCATACTATTACCGCAAGCTACGGCGGCGATACGCACTTTGGTGCTTCGACCTCCGCTGCCGATACCGAAACAATCCAAAGCGCTTCCCAGCACAATGCGGCCGAAGTGTCGGTGCAGGTCGCGGCAGTATCTCTCCCCTCGGTGGTTGTACCAGGCGACAAGGGAACGATATCGCTGACCTTTACCAACAACGGAAACGCGGTCGTCTCGGGGCATCTCAATGTTCAGCTCTACGCCTCGGCCAGCGGCGCTATCGACGCCAACGCAGTGCAGTTTTCCATTCCGGCGCTGAACGCGAAATCGATCAAGCTCAAGCCGGGCAGTTCCATGAAGTTCACCACGAAGTTCATCGTGCCGGTGACCTTGAAGGCACGTACCTATAATCTGATCGTTCGCGGAGTTCCCGGCGCGGGTCTGACAAGCAACCAGGTGTTCGGCGGGGCGGTCACCAGTTCGCTGATCAGCCTTGTGTCGGAATTTGGTACCGTCGGTAATCGGAAAAATGTCACGCTCGTTCATCAGAACCCGGACGGTTCACAAACGCTCTATTCGCTGCACGGCCCCGGCACCGGCACTGTTGACGCCGCCTCGACCGGCATCACCCTTAATAGTACATCCGGCGCTTCACAGCTTAAGATCGTCACGCGCGGCGGATCGAAATTGGTTTCAGTTACTTCCTTGACCGTCAACGGCTCCCTGGGCAAATTCATCGCCCCCAACACTGCGAATCTGACCAATGTCAATGTCAGCGGTTCGGTCGGCCAGATGACCGTTGGTAACATCGTCAGCGGCTCGGTTAAGATCGGATCGGCCGGCAAGCTCACGCTTGGCACACTCAGTGGAACGAGCCTTACTTCCACCGGCGCAATCGGTTCGCTGGACGTGAATACCTGGACCGGCTCCAACGTCATGACCCTTGCCGCCACTTCGATTGGCAAGCTTTCTTCCAAAGGCGAATTCGATCCGACGGTGAGCCTGCATGGCGGCGGGGAGGCGCTGCGATCGGCAAACATCGGCGGCGCCGTTAAAAATGCACAATGGGCCATCCACGGCAATGTCGGTTCGGTGCTCATCAACGGCGCCTGCAGCGATATGGGCATCTTCGCCGGCACCGACTTTGGACCCGACAATGCCCGTGGCGGTGGCGATGACACCTTCGCCACCGGCACCATCGGAGCTCTGGTGATCGGCGGAAACGTCACGGGATGCCTCTTCGCGGCAGGAATTAGTTCCGATGGAAGGAGCCTGCTGCCCGGCTCTTCGATCACCGTGATTAACGTCAAAGGCACCGTTGATACCAATAGCGCCATCATCGCGGCGAGCCTCCCGCCGATCGCGGTCATTAATGGGTCGCCGGTGAAGACGGCGGGTAATAAGACATTCGAAATCTAGAATCGGTACCACGCCGTCTTTTCCTGCTTGGGCGGCTCGCTCTTGAGAAGCGACTTCAGATTGTAGTGCGTATAGCGCGTCTCGCTGGCGACGTTCCTGCCGTCGGCGTTGGCCACCCAGAAGTCCAGCGTATCCGGCTCGAACAGGACCGACTGGATATTGCTCTTCATGCAGACCGGCGGGTCCATCAGGTGGCGCGCCGAGCCGGCATTGAAATGGCCAAATTGCTCTTTCACGCGGCTCGATAGAGTCACGTACCTGTCGCCGGCCGAGAGCAACACGCTGTCGGGCTGAGGATTGGGGAGCAACGGGTTGAATTGCCCCGGGTCAATGGTCTGGAAGATTGTAGGCGTTGCGTGGATCCCGACTGCGCGGTGCGTCTTGCCGTCGGAAACGACGTAATAGTACTCACACGTGCGCGGCCCCTGTTTCAAAATCGCTAATGCTTCGTCCAGCGAATTCGCCTTTTCCATCACTTCGCGCAGCAGGTGAGCCATCGGCTTGCCGTCCCATTCGCCCTGGCCTTTGCCACCCATTTCGCCGATGCTGATTCCCTTTTCATTCATCGCGGTGACGGTACCAATGAACCCGGCATAGCCAACATTCACCCAGGCATTTCCGTAGTCAGGCTGATAGACCATCACCACCGCATTCTGTTCCAATCCGACGCCACGCAGATAATCCAGCACCCGGCCATGGTACATATGCCCATCGGCCACCGCTTTTCCGAAGATCGAAAAACCGCTGCAGTGGAACAGCTCAGGGAAGAAGTTCGCCAGCCGCGCTTCCTGGCGATCCATGCCGCAGGCGTCGGCCATGGCATCCATCTCGCGAAGGTACCTTGGATCCATGAAGGGCTGGAGGCGCGCTTCGGCTGATTCGACTTCGCCGATGAACCATTTACCGCGATCGAAGGAGCTGCCGACGCCGACGCCGTACAGAATGCGCTGCGCCACCGCGCGAATTTCCGGCTCCAGCAGCTTGCCCTGCTGGCGGCCCATTTCTTCCGGTGATCCTTTGAGGAAGAGCACGCGCGTTCCATCGATCATTTCCAGGCGTCCCTTGCCATAGCTGGCGACCAGCTCGCGCTCGCCGGTGGCGGGTCCAAGCGTCGGGGCTTTCTCCGTCGCCATGATGGGAGCGATGTGGAGGAATTTGGCCAGGTGTGAAAGCGCTACCGTCTGCACGTCTTCATTTGTCGCGGCTTTCAGCGCCCAGGCCGATTCAGGGAGCGGGGCAACGAGCTTTTCATCCGTGATTTCGATCTTCACC
>JANWHF010000058.1 GCA_025450555.1 Tepidisphaeraceae bacterium
GCGGGCAAATATCGATTCTTAATTCAGCGAAGCTTTTGGTTTTGCCAATTCTGGCTTGCGCCATGTCGTCGGTGGCTTTTGCCGACGTAGCGAAACCGTCGGTCACGCCGGCCACTTCCATCCCCACATTTACAAAAGATGTGGCTCCGATCGTTTTCAAACAATGCGCAGAATGTCATCGGCCTGGTGAGGTGGCGCCATTCGCGCTCCTGAGCTACACGCAGGTCCGCAAACATGCCAAGGAAATTGTCGATGTGACGCAGAATCGGCAGATGCCGCCGTGGAAAGCATTCCACGGCTATGGCGATTTCATTGGGGAGCGCCGCCTGACCGATCAGCAGATCGCGACAATCGCGGCATGGGCCAATGGCGGAAAGCCGGAAGGAAATGCCGCAGATCTTCCACCGCTGCCGAAGTTCACCGAAGGATGGTCGGCTGGACCGCCGGACATGGTGGTCAAGATTCCGCATCCATTTCGGCTTCAAACGCAGGGGCGAGATCAGTTTCGCGTTTTCGTGATTCCGCTGAATCTCACGGAAGATAAATATGTGCGGGCGGTGGATTTCCGCGCCAGCAATCCGAAGGTAGTCCATCACGCGCTGTTCTTCCTGGATAACAGTGGACGGGGCCGGGAGCTGGAACAGGAAGCCAAGGACAAGTCAGGCGATCAAACTCAACCCGGTTATGAGCGAACCGGTGGGCCTGGATTTCGCCCCTCGGGAGGGCTAGGCGGATGGGCGCCGGGTTATGTGCCGGAGTTCCTGCCGGAAGGCGTCGGCCGGCCGATTCGTAAGGGCGCGGATCTGGTGGTTCAGGAGCATTTCCATCCTTCGGGAAAGGCCGAGGAAGAACAGTCGATGATCGGGCTTTACTTCACGAAGAAGCCGCCGGAGAGGATCCTGGTGACCACAATGCATGGCGCGCCGCTGGACATTCCAGCCGGCGATTCAAATTACGAAACGACCGGCAGTTTCAAAGTGCCGTTTGGCGTCGAGGTTTCAGGTATCATTCCTCACGCGCATCTGCTGTGCAAGGAGATTCAAGTTCAGGCCACACTGCCCGACGGCACCGATCTGCCGCTGATCTGGATCAAAGACTGGGACTGGAACTGGCAGGAACAATACCAATATAAGAAGCCGATCAGAATCCCCTCCGGGACGCAGGTGACGATGCGTTTCCGATATGACAATTCGGCAGCCAATCCTCGCAACCCGACCATTCCGCCACGCGAAGTGAAATTTGGCGAGCAAACCTCGGATGAAATGGCGCTCGTGTTCTTCCAGATCCTGCTTGATCGCCAGACCTATGAAATGATGGAAGCTAATCCCGGCATCATCGCCCGGTTGTTAGGCGGCGGACGAGGACGAAGGGGTGCCGGAAATCCGGCTACGCAACCGGCGGCAGATCGTAACTGACCTGCCCAGGTTTCCGGCTTTGCCGCGATCTGCTGAAGAGCATTCGGCTGGCAATTCTATTTTGCTCCGATCACCGCACGGTTGAGCTCGCTCTGGAGTTGGCGAGTCAATGAAAATCGTCTCGCGCTTTTCATCAGCGCGCCCGCAATTTCCCCGCTCCGCAAATCTGACTCGCTCCATATGATGCTTCCATTGCCTTCCTGACACGTCGAAATCTCATTTCGCCAGTTGTCGCGGCACCGCATTCGCGGACTTGCGATTGTTCGCAGGGGGCAGTGGCAGGAGTCTTAAAAAAATGTCTCAAATGGACCAACGGTCAGGCTTCGAAGCGCTGATTGGTGATCTGTTGTCGGAAGAGGGCTCCGGAGCGCGGCGAAGCGAATTGCCCGATGGAACGCTGATCTATCAGCCCGGCGACAAGGTGTTCGATCTTTATTACATCCATAGCGGGCAGATTCGAATCTACCAGACTGGACCGGAAGATTCGGCCCGCTTGATCGAGATTCTCGGTCCAAACGATTGGTTTGGCGTTGAAGCCCTCACGCCTCAGAGGCTCGCCACATCGCGAGCGATAGCCGTTTCCCGAACTGCGGTAACATCGATTCCGGCCGAGCAGGTGCTCAATCTCTTAGCGCGCCAGCCAGCCGTCGCTCTTGAACTCGTGCGGCAATTGGCCGCCAAGCTCCAGACGGCACGCGAAGACGCGGGGCGTTTGGTTTTCGACGATTGCAATTCAAGACTCGTCCAGACGCTGCTCCGATTCAGCCGAACCGCGGCAGCGACGCCCCAGGAAGGCGGCTCAGTGATGCTTCACATCACGCATCGTCAGCTTGCCCAGGCGGTCGGTGCGGCCCGGGAAACAGTGAGTCTCGCACTCACTCAGCTTCGTCAACAGAATCTACTTCGCACGGGTCGGAATCGGCTGCTTTTCAATCCCGATGCGCTAAAAGCATTTGGCCAGCGCACCGAAGGCGCAGAACCCGTCGTAGATTAATCGATTAATCTCTTAGCGACGGAATTGACGACAGATCGAGCCTGTATCTGCACTTTTGATGCTCGCCGCGCAGATAGAGCGGATCACTTGGCGGGACCGGGACGATGCCTTCAAACACGGCTCCCAATCTCTCACATGTCGTTCGCGATGCAACGTTATCGGGATTGCAGGTGATCCACAGCGGGTCAATTCCATGCGCCTTGGCCAGCGGCAACAGCAACCGACAGGCGCGCTGCGCATAATTGCGTCCGCGCGCGGCGGGAAAAACGTGATATCCGAGGTGGCCGTAATATTGCTCGATGGAATGGCTTGAGCCGATTCTTAGCCCGATACCGCCCAACATGCGAATCGGTGGCGATCCGGGCCTTCCAACGTATCCCGATCGAAGCTGAAGCCAGAAATGATACTGAGCCACCCGCCCCATGAGCGGGTCGGGCTCCTCATGTCCATCGGGCGCGGCGAGGAGGAAGTGTTGTAGCTGCTGGCGCGTGATCTCGGCATCGCTGGGCGCCTGCAGGCGCGTCAGTGGATGTTCGCAGGAGCGCAGGACCTCTTCGATCAAGGACGCCTGGGGCGAAATCAGTTCCAGATCGCCATCGATCAGCGGCCCCACCTTCAGAAATTGAAATCCCAGCAGCGACAAGCGCATCGTCCACAAACGCCAACGCCGGCGTAGCAGTCATGGCTGCAGCGCCGGCGTCGGAGAATTTCAGATCGGCCGAATCTTATTGACCAAACAGCTGCTTTCCAAAATGAGCGTTGTATTGAACGAAGAGCACGACCACTGCAATCAGTTGAAGCACCACGCCCACGCCCAGCAAGGCGGTAAAGACATTGTTCGAGGGCTTGACGACAATCGTATTGGGTTGCATTCGCGTCATAGTTCAATTTATCCGTTTAAAGCTTTGGGATCTCCGGCCACTGTCAACTTCGCAGCAATTACAGTTGCGAGCGGACCTCGGCAACCTGCGGCTGCACGTCATTGACGTGAGGCCCCTCGAGACGGCCGATGGCCTGGTGCGGATAAACCTGATCGACCACGATATAGCCCAGGAACTGATGGCTTCGCGGATCGACGACACTGAGCCTCATGTTGCGGGCGATGGCGTCGGTGCTGCCGGCATTGATCGTCGCGTAATGAACGCCACCGATCACCTGCGTCTCTTCAACCTTCGCATTAACCGGAACTGACGGGCCGGCAAGCGCGCTGTTATCGGTGGTATTCAACGTCAAGCCATTTTGCTTGAGGACTGCATTGGCCTTGCCCAGGTCCTGCTGAAGCTGAGCAACCTGCTCGCCGAAGTATTTGTTCTGGCGGCGGGTCACATCAACCACGTTGGTCAGGTCATCAATGCGAAGGCCAGAGTCCACAAGCTGCCGCTGCTGCTTATCGAAGGCGGCGCGAAGGTCATCATAATTCTTCGATCGCTCGGCATAGGCTGCCTGCATGGCCTTGAGGGCGTCGTTTGCGGTGGACTGGGCGGTGGACGCCAGGCCGAGATTGGCAGTCAGCTCGGCATTGGCCGAGTCACGCTGGGCAATCTGCTGCTGGGCCGCGTTGAGCTGATTGCGAAGATCGGTAATGACCGAGTCCTTTTGCGATAGCGCTAAAGTGGTCTGGGCTTGCATGGAAGCTACTTGAGCTCCAAGCCGGCCATTATCTTCCTTCAAGGTATCGCGCTCTTTATGGGCCGATTCAACAGCCTGCTGCGTCGCGCTACTTGTATTGACAAACGTCACCACTCCTGCAACCAGAAGCAGAGACAATACGACATAGAGAACGAGGAACACTTTGGTCAGTGTGCTCACGGAGGCTCCTTGGACTTAGACGTCCAGCAGTGGTGTCAATCTCGGCTGTCTTATCGGCGAGGGCAAAACTTCGTTTCCGACCAGGGCCCGCGCTCATTGGGCCGGCTCGTATCCTAACTTCACCAGTCGATGTGTCAAGTTTTAACTGTGTTAGAAAGACAGGTTTGAATCGACGCGCACGCGCCCCCGGCCCCCGTCGCAAACGTTGCTGTTATCCCACTTTATTGGCCGTTGAATACGAGCGTGATCTTGATCTGCAAACGCGTCGAAGCTCATCCCCTGGCGCGGCTGGCAAACCCCTGCGATTTGAGTTCTAAAATCGATGCTGCCGCGGCGATCCGCACGTTCGGCTCCGTGTCATGCAGCAGTTTCCGCAAGGAATCCTGCCCATCGAGCCGGCCAATGTCGCCAAAGGCCCAGGCCGCCAGGAATCGCTTGCGATAGTCGGCATCGTGAGCGCCTTGCAGGGCGATGCCGAATCCTTCATCCGATCCGAGCATGCCCATCGCACGTGCCGCCACCAGCGACACTTCAAGCCAATCCGCACGTAGGCCAACGCGCACATGTTGACGCACCCGCGTATCTCGCGGAGCAGCCAAGCCAAGCAGGCCCATCATCTCATCATCCGAACGCTTGCTCATGCTCAAGGCGACCAGATCAGTCAACCCCTCTTCATCATGAAGACGCCACATCGCCTCGGCCGCCTGCTGCCGAACTGCTTCGTTGTGATCATATCGCATCGGATGAAGAATCTTCAGAGCGCTCGGCTCACCCAAGAGTCCCAGCACCATCGCGGTGGTTCCACGAACAGCCGGATCGGTATCCTGCGACATCTTCTCGAGCTGATGGCTCAGGTGCGTGTCGCCGATTCGGTGCAGGGCATATCGCACCGCCACGCGCACGCGCTCATCGGGATCGTCGGCAATGGCAAGCAATGCCTCATGTGCTGCCGATAGGCGAAGATTCCCCACCGCCAGCGCGGCAGTGTATCGCACGATCGGGGCTCGATCTTTTAACGCCTCGATGATTTGCACATCATGATTCGCGCCGCCGGTGATGCTGACGGCCTCGATCGCATGGCTGCGTATTTCAGGATCCTGCGACTGAAGGTCCGTTGATAATTCATTTCTGGCTTCGTTGTTAAGCTCCGAATCCAATGGCTCGGTCTTCTGCGGTACATAACCCACCGGCGATGAACTGATGTGCCGCTCCTGGCATGCGGGAAGCAAGATCAATCCGATGGCGGCAACAGCAAGTCCAATCGATTTCATAATGGCCTCTCTTTGCGATTATCGGACGATTCCCGATCCGGGCCACAGCCCATTCCCGCGGCCGTTCTTCAGCCCCGCAGGGATTTATGCGTTGCCCGATGCCGCGGGTTCTGTGCTTGGCGCCGCTGCTTTCGACAGGTCCACCAGCCGCCAGACGATGAATGCCATCGCCAGATTGACCGGCAGCGTTACGGCAATGATGTCGTAATTGTATTGAAAGAACAGCGGCGTCAGTTTCAAAATCAGCCCGATCAGCGCCCCTGCCACTGCCAATACTGCAAGCCAGCGCGTCACGTTGGCGAACTTGGTCTTTCCGAAAACCAGCCGAGGCAACAGAATCACCAGCGGCAACATCAGTGGACTGGTCTGCAGAATGTTCTCATTGTGCCCCGCCGCCACGTGATCGGTGAAGAACCAGCCCCACAGCATGACAATGCCGCCCAAACCCATCAACAGCGCCCACGGAACGGCGGCAACCGAGAAAACGATTCTCGCCCACTTGCAGCGCCTCACAAAATGGCCAATCGCCAAATAGAATCCCGCCAACACCAGACCCACGCCGGCAAACCAGAACCACACCGTCGGCGGCGCTTCCGGCACCGGCGGCCGAGTGCTCTGATATTTCAAGATGTCGCTCCGCACCAGCGGCACCATTTGGCCGCTGCCTGCTGGGTCCGGCACTTGCACCTCATTGAGCCGATCGTGCAGCTTCATCGGCAGGAACATTTCATCCCACTGCGAGATCGGCCGATCCACCGGCTGCCCCAGAACGGCTTCGAGAATCGCGTAGAGAAAAGGCGTCTGAATCGTCAGCCGGCGTGTGTGCCAGCGATAACTCACGCCCGCGGATTTCCCTTTAGTTAACGCCCCAAGTCGGCCGCCGACCAGTTTGTCGATCACATCGCGCGGCTTGGTCGCGCAATTGTCTCGATAGTAATCGTAGCGATAGTAACGATTCGCATCGGTGTCCGTGGCACGCAGCAGGCCAGTGATGTTCCGCTTTTCCTGCGGCGTCAGGTTCAGTTCCTGCAGGTAAATCGAGCGATTGAGAACCCCCGCGTAATAGTCCAGGTAACCGATGCGGGCAAAGGGGCCGGTGAAAACTTCATCGCTGGCCATCCAATACCAGAGTTTCCCTTGCAGAAAATGCCAGTAAAAGATCATCTGCCGATCGTCGAACATCCCCCAGTTGTAAGCCAGGTCCTGCTCGGCTGGGGAAGCATTCGGATCGTGGATCCAGATAGATGTGTGCCCAAATTTCTCGAAGGCTTCTTCGCCCGGCCCAAAGGTGATGAGCCAGACGCTGATCCTTCGATCCGCCTCCGAAGCCGGGCGCGTCGCAGGCTGGATTTGCCCCAGCGCAGAAAGGCTGGAAACGAGCAACAAAAACAGCGCGCCGAACACCGACCGATTCAATTGCATGGACCCGCAATCGTCGAATCAATCCCGCCGCGCGTCAAGGCCACGACGAGAACAAGACAAGCCGCGTCGCGAGCTGCGGTACTAAAGGGATCCAAGATTTAAAGATGTCAGGCCCTTCCGCTGTCTTCTGAGCAGCAGGCCGGTTGCGCCTGCCGCCAGCAGGCAGGCCGCCGATGGCTCGGGGGTACCGGTCGGAGTCAACAAATAGGATTCCACGGCGCCCGAGGGATCGATTCCGTAGCCGACGATCTGCCCAGCATCATTAATTCCAGACACTCCCTCCAGAGTCCAGCCAGAACCCGGGGGCAGAAGGTCATTCAGATCGGTCATTGTTCCATTTTGATAGATGAAAGGTTCCTGACCGGTGAACGTGGGATAGTGGAGAAGGAGTCCGACGATCACGCCGCTACTGTTGATGGCGGTCGCCTCGCTTTCGTTGAAGCCGGAAACCGATCCAAGGCTGTGAAGCGAGCCGTCATATGTCGCCGCAAATCCGTCGGAACCAATGCCGACGATGACACCGTGAGAGTTTACGGCGGCGGGTGTGATGCCGGAGAGGATGTGGATGGAGCCGTCGTAGTAAAACGAAGTGTTTTCATCGTGGCCGACGATCTCGCGCGTCGGGCCAATTGCCAATGTTGCCAAGGAACCGTTTCCGGGCAACGTACCCAAATCGTGCACCGATCCATCGTACATGAAGAAGTGATAAGGCTGGCCGAAAGCAACGAACCATCCGGTCGCCTGGCCACTTCCATTCATGCCTGTTGCTTCACCTGTGTCGCCGGGTGTCCCCATATCGACGGTCGATCCGTTCCGATAAATGAACGGGCGAGGTCCGCTGAAAGGGGATGGGGTATCGGCAAAACCGACAACCTGGCCTGTATCGCTGACGCCTGTCGCATATGAGTTGGTGAGTCCCGAAAGCGATGGCAGCTCGTGAATGGTTCCGTCATAAAGATAGGGGTGTTGCACTTTGGCCGAGTCGGGGGCACTCCCAGCGACTTGTCCGGCGCTGTTGATGCCGGACGCGCCGGGAACTCCCAAATCGGTCACGGAGTATCCCGTGCCGGCAGAGCTGTCGGCGGCGAACCACAAAAGAATCGCGATTCCCAAAATCGAGAAAGACGTGCGGCACATGATTTCCCTCCAAAATGACAAAGGACGTGGCGCAACTACGTGCGCGAGTGATGGAAGGGTAAGCCGCATCGCTCAGGCCCGCCTATCGGGGTGGACCCCTAATTCACGGCAATTGCAGGGGCATCTCGTTTTTTGGTTTGATGAACGATGACCCTGCCCCTTCGAGATAATGCTCAAGCGCCGAGCACTTCCACTTGTTTTCATTCAGTTGCCGCCGCGAAGCGGCGTCTGGTGCCGATTAGTTAGCCGCACCCGCTTGCGGGGCGCGTTCGGGCGCTTTGTCGAAAGGACAAGTTCCCGATTTTTGAGGGTTTCGGAAGCCCGTCTTCATCCGCGCAGTATGCTAAGAAACGCGCATCGGATGCGGCTACTGACTTGAGCCACTTATCAGTAATGGCCGTTGACGGACCTCTACGATCCCTTTTGCGGACCGGCTAACCTGCAGATTTGTTCGAAGGCCCAGATCTGGGCATCGGTGGGAGGCACCGGCAGCGTGATTCGGATCGCCGTTCGATTCCAGCCGAGCATATGCTTGTAGTATTCGGGGGCGGAAACAGTGCCGGCGGCGGTCAGCGTCTCAATTGAAAGCCATTCACCCGCCGCGCCGTGAAGGATGCGGTAAATATTCGAGCCGGGTTTTGGACGATCGAGGACACTCTCGCTGATTGCGGCCGCGCGAACGTCTTTGCAGTACAGCGAAAGCTCATTGTTCTGAAGATCCTCCAGGGCAAATAATTGCAACTTGAATTTGCCATCAGGAATAAAAAACCGGATGGCCAGCGTCCCTGCCGTCGGCATGGCCGTGGGGGTGAGGCGCCCGAGCAATCCGACCAGATACTTCCACAGCAATACATGCTGTGCGTTCTTCTCGCACTTGACCAGGTGCCGCTCAACGCTTGCCCGGCCGGTGCCCGCCAGACGAGCGATGACCTCATCAAAACCTCTGTCCAGGACCGGCGACGTAGATGACCAGTTCATGAATTGACTTTCTCAGCTATGCTTTTCAGCGACGCAACGAAAGAGAACGCCTGTTCCCCATGCCCGGTCATTTACCGCGTGCTCCCTCATCATCATGCGACAGCACGAGACCCGCGGCCGTTCGGGTGACCGTCAGAAACCGGCTCAGGCGCACGCGGTGCGTCGTAACCATCAGCCCAGACATCGAAGGGTTATCGTAATCGCCCAACGACGATGGAGCCCACCAGTTACAGCGGTAATGGTCGTCGAAAAGCCAGCGGCACGTAACCAGATCTCCCGGCCGTTTGTCAACCATACGAATGATCTCGGCCGACAAATCTGCCGGGGCAGTATTGCGCGTAGTCGCGGGAAGTTGATCCATGGATATCTTTCTTCCGACTTGTGGACGGTCCTTGTTCGATCGCCGTTGGCAAGCCGGTATGAACTCTCGGAGGGGGAAAGGCGAGGGAGGCGGGCCGGATAAGAAGCGGCAGAAGTCGGTCAGCCCAGGCTCAGTCGTCACGTCCGACGATGCAGATACGGATTGTATCGGAAAACATCCAGACAATCCATTGCCCCTGCTTGCTGAATTATCATCGAATGAAAGCGCGATCAGCCAATCCTCATCTGAAATCTGATTGCTGTGGAGGTGGATCCAGGTGGATGCGCAATAAAAAAGCCAGGGCGCGCGGGAACCGATGAAGCGGGTGAACTACAATGATTGGTCGGCTGAATTGAGGAACACATGCTTAGAGACACAATCGATCGTGACGGCGGCATGAATTCTCCCGCGTCGCCCGAAACACGCAAACTCGATGTGGTTACCCGAGCCGATGAGTTTCCGGAACTGAATAAGCCACAATTGCTCGATCTGCACGCGGCGCATGTCCAGATGGAAAGTCTTCCCTTCGACCGTCGGGTATCCGCCAAACGACACCTCCAAAGGATCGGATCGGCCGCAGGAACGCGATTGCGGCCCAAGATCTTTGCGGATCTCATTCGCGAGGCAATCCAACTGTCCGACTCTGGCGGGCACCTGGATTGATCGTGTCGCGGCTTTGGGGCCCGCAGGAACCCGTTTCGTCGCGATGCCACTCGACCTGGCAATTAGAATGAGACGGCGGATCATGGCAGGTTACTGCAACTTACCAGGTAAAGGGGTTGCACGTCTCGTCCATTTTGTCCTCCTCAAATTACGAGGTGGGGCGGCAAGGAATTCATGAATGGCTCGATCGAATTGACGGGTCCCACGGCTGCGGCAGCCATCTCGGCCGCTGTATCGATCGTCACCGAAGTGGCCCGCCAGTCCCTCTCCCGCACTCCGTCGGCGGAAGTTTCCAACCATTTGGCCGCCCGAACAGGCCAACTTGCGCGGATTATCCTCGAAGCGTTCCATCGAGATCCGCCCGATGTAACTGTTGCAGGCCCTGACGCCGCAAAGCTGGCCGCCTCGCCGAAAGCCGCCCCGCACGCCGAACCCGTCGGCGGCACCGTCGGCTGGTAGATCTTGAAAAACCTATTGCCATTCAATCGCCGACGCGAAGCGGCGTCTGGTGCCGATATCGGGCGACGGGGTGATCTTACGCCGCCTCGGCGAGGCGCATGGGGGGGCGTAGATCGGCGGCCACCGGCGCTGCATTGGCCGACCGACGTGCCAGCAAGGCGGTCATCGCGGCCAGGGCGTCGATGTCTTCCTGGGTGGGAAGCTTGGCCAGCAGTTCTTCGCGTTCGCGGCGGAGCTCTTCGACCTGGGCGGATTGCTCGCGAATCTGCCGTTCCAGGTCGGCAAGGTTCTCCTGGAGCGAGGTCATTCGCTGATCCTGACGCTGGATGAGAGCCCCGGCCTGCTCGTGGGCCGCAACCGCGGCATCGAGCTTCTGGCCGAGGGTGCGGATTTCATCCGTCTGCGCGACCAGCGCGGTCGTCTGATCCTTAATCCGATTTTCGCGCTCGACGATTCGCACCCCCTGCTCGTTGATGGTCTGCTGCTGCGTCCGCATCCGCTCGGCATCGGACTTGATGCGGGCGGCCTGCTGCATGATCACATTTTTGGCTTCATTGAGGGCCTGGGCGTAGGTCATGGGTTGCGACATGAAGATGCTCCAAAAGTTCACGGACAACAGCTCAATGCAGCCGGTCATCCTGACCGCTGCGCGCTCAATATGATTTTGTCGGCCGGTTGAAGGTGGGGAGTTGAAGTAAATTATGGCTTGCAGAGCGGTTTGAACCTCCGACAGGCACATATCTTGCGACACGGATCTCCATAAACCTGAGGATCGAGGAGCATCCATGTCACAAAACGTCAGCGAATTCCTAATCGAACGACTCCGCCAATGGGGCGTCTACCGCATCTACGGCTATCCCGGCGACGGCATCAACGGCATCTTCGGGGCTCTCCGCAAAGCCAACGACAACCCCCGCTTTATCCAAACCCGCCACGAAGAAATGGCGGCCTTTATGGCCTGCGCCCACGCCAAATTCACCGGGGAAGTCGGCGTCTGCATGGCCACCAGCGGCCCGGGCGCTATCCATCTTCTCAACGGCCTCTATGACGCCAAGCTCGACAGTCAGCCAGTCATTGCGATTGTCGGCCAGCAGAAGCGGGTGTCGCTGGGCAGCTTCTATCAACAGGAAGTGGATCTGAAGACGCTGTTCAAGGATGTGTCGGAATACGTGCAGGAGATCGCCCATCCACATCAGATGCGCACCTGCATCGATGTGGCCTTCCGCACCGCCATGTCGCGTCATTGCATCTGCACGATCATCGTGCCGGCGGACGTCCAGGAAGAGCCGATGGAGTATGATCCGCCACGGGTGCATGGGGCCACATATACTGGTGTCGGCTATGCCCCGCCGAGAATCATTCCTGAAGAGGAAGACCTTCGGCGCGCGGCCGAGGCGCTCAATTCGGGCAAGAAGGTGGCCATGCTCGTCGGCGCCGGCGCGCTGCACGCCACCGATGAAGTGATCGAGACGGCCGACGTTTTGGGCGCAGGCATTGCCAAAGCTCTCCTGGGTAAGGCTGCGGTGCCGGATGACATTCCACATTGCACCGGCTCGATCGGCTTGCTCGGGACCAAGCCAAGCTGGGACATGATGATGGGCTGCGACACGCTGCTCATGGTCGGCACCAGCTTCCCTTACAGCGAATTTCTCCCCAAGCCGGGCCAGGCGAGAGGCGTGCAGATCGACCGCGATGGCCGACGGCTGAGCCTGCGGTACCCCTGCGAAGTGAATTTGCATGGCGACGCCCGCCTGACGCTCCGCGCGCTGCTGCCTATGTTGAATTATCACAAGGACCGGTCGTTCCAGCAGAAGATCGCCGAAGGAATGGAGCAGTGGTGGAAGATGCTCGAAGCGCAGACCAACGTCTCCTGCAATGGCGTCAATCCACAGCGCGTCTTCCACGAGCTTTCGCCGCGCCTGCCCGACAATGTCATCCTCTGCGCCGATTCCGGCTCGAGCACCAACTGGTGGGCGCGGGACATCAAGATCCGTCGCGGAATGATGGCCTCGCTTTCGGGCAATCTCGCCACGATGGGGCCGGGCTGTCCTTACGCCGTCGCGGCAAAGTTTGCTTATCCGGATCGACCGGTCGTCGCCAGTGCCGGCGACGGCGCGATGCAGATGAACGGGAACAACGTTCTGATCAGCGTCGCTAAGTATTGGAAAGAATGGAAAGACCCGCGCACCGTTTTCATCGTGCTCAATAACCACGATCTAAATCAGGTCACCTGGGAGCAGCGCGTGCTCAGCGGCGACGCCAAATTCGTGGGCAGCCAGGAGCTGCCGGACTTCCCCTATGCGCAATATGCGAGTTCGCTTGGCCTCAAAGGCGTGAAGGTCGAGCATGATGGTGAAATCGGCTCGGCTCTTGAAGAAGCGCTCAGCGCCGATCGGCCTTGTCTGGTCGAAGTGATGAGCGACCCGAATTATCCGCCGCTGCCTCCGCACATTAAGTTCGAGCAGGCGGTCCACTTCTGGCGCTCCATCTATCGCGGCGATCCAGACAAGTGGCAGATGATGGCCGACTCGTTCAAGGAGATGACGGCGACCTTCGTGGCGCAGGTGACTTCGTAAGCCCTCTTGATTTAGCGCCAAGGACGCCAAGAAGGCCAAGAGCGCCAAGAAGAGAAACTGAAGAATTGATCTTCTTGGCGCTCTTGGCCGCCTTGGCGTTCTTGGCGCGAACCCCTAGTGACGGGCTGTAAGAACTTGCTGCCCGTGCGGAGTGTCGGCGCCTCGTTTAGAATCGCCACCTATGGCTGAACAGGTGACGATCCTCGGCGACGGCGCCATGGCAACAGTTTGCTCGATGCTGCTGACGCAGGGTGGCCATCGCGTGACGATGTGGGGGGCGTTTGAAGAATCGATCGAACGACTGCTTCAGAATCGCGAGAATGATCGGCTGCTGCCGGGTGCGCGCATCCCCGCCGACGTGCGCCTGACGGCTAACGATCGCGATTGCTTCCATGGCGCAACGCTGATCCTGTCGGCGATTCCCACCCAATACATTCGCAGCGCCTGGGAGCGCCTCGCGCCTTACGTTCCTGCGGAGATTCCCGTCGTCTCCGTCGCCAAAGGAATCGAGAATGAAACTCTGCTCCGCCCTTCCCAGGTCATCGCCGGCTCGACTCCGGGCCATCGGCCCATGGCGGTGTTGTCGGGCCCAAACATCGCCGCGGAACTGGCGCGCTATCTTCCCGCAACGGCCGTTGCCGCATCGGAGGATGAAGGGCTGGCACGCCGCGTCCAAACTGTCTTTTCCACCGAATGGTTCCGCGTCTACACCAACAACGACGTGATCGGCGTTGAGCTTGCGGGAGCCATCAAAAACATCATTGCAATTGCCGCGGGAATCATCGATGGCTTAGCCGCCGGCAACAACGCCAAGGCGGCCCTCGTTACCCGCGGGCTGGTCGAGATCACGCGGCTCGGCATTGCAATGGGCGCGCAGGCCGAAACATTCAATGGGCTGGCGGGCCTGGGCGATCTGATCACTACCTGCGTCAGTCCCGAAGGTCGCAACCGCAGCGTCGGCGAGCGCATCGGCAAAGGCCAAAAACTGGCCGATGTCCTGGCCAAAATGGATAGCGTCGCCGAAGGCGTGCCGACCACGCGATCGGTCATGCAGCTCGCCCGCCGATATCAAGTCGAAATGCCCATCACCGAGGCGGTGCATGCGGTGCTGTTTGAAGACAAGGATGTGCTTCACGCCCTGGCCGACCTGATGACCCGCGACCCCAAAGCCGAATGGGAAACCGCGGCGTCGTGATTCGCTATGGGCAGAATAATGCGCAAATACCGATTCCTGTCCCGCCAATTCTTCTTGAGCGCGGAACGCCAGGCCCCCTCCTGTCCACGCCGGTTTCAGAGCGCAGCGCCGCACCGGATCTCCGAGCGCTCCTGAAAGCCCACTCCCACTCCGGCGTGTCGCTGCGATAAAGAATTTCTGCGAAGTGGTAGCTCGACCCACTCTTCCCGGCCATCGACAGATGCACGCGCAGTTGGCACACGTTTTCAGCATTTCGATGCCCTGCTGGAACTCAATCCAGCTTCCGCATTCGCCGGCTTATCCGTGGTAGGCCGAGCAGGCCAATGCCTTTTGTTGATTTGCGTTGCATGAAGGCAAGTTAAGCACCCGGCAATCTTCCCGGCGGGCTTTGATCGTGATGGATGAACGCTTCGGCGAATTTGCAGCCGAGCTCCATGCCGCGGAAGCGGAGCATGGGGACGTGATCGTTGAGGTAAAAGCCGGCAGGGTTCTGGCTGGCGTGAGCCATGCAGGCCTGGCGTTTGAGCGATTCGAAGGCGGTGACATCGACAAAAGCAGTGGGACGATAACATTGCGTATCGCTGCCAAGATCGACTTCGTAGAAGTAGAGCGAGAAGGATTTGCCAAGGGCCGACCAGGCGCCCAGCGTCAGCGCGGCACAGGCGCGATGATCGAGATGCGTGTCGATGGGCCATTGCGTGAAAACGACATCGGGCTTGAGCGGCGCGAGGAGCTTGGTGAGTTCGGCATATCGAGCCGGCGTGACTTCCGTCGCGCCGTCCATTTGCGTGGCAAAAACGGCGCGGGCCTTGAGGATTTTGCAGGCCGACTCGGCTTCGGCGGTGCGGATGTCGCCCGCCTCGCGCGGGGATTTTCCATGAATGCCCGCTTGTCCGCGCGTGAGATAGAGGCAGGTGGCGTTGTGCCCGGCGCTGGTGTAGCGCGCGATGGCGCCGCCGCACCCGGCTTCCGGATCGCCCGGATGGCCGCCGGCGACGACGATGTTCAGCGGCGCTTTGTCATCTCGATGCTCAGCTTCAACTGCATTCGCCAAAGGCGCAAGCGCGAGGCCCGCCAATCCCGCCTGACCAATGATCGTTCGTCGCGTGACTTGAGGTTTCATGGCAATTGCCATTGCAGCAGATTATTGGGCCTTGGGAAAGTCCGAGTTGCCTTGGAACCGGCAGTGGAACCGCTCTTGTCGCCGGGCGTAAAATGGCTAGATTGTCAGCCCACTTTGGCAGCGTAGCTCAGTTGGCAGAGCAGGGGATTCATAAGCCCCGGGTCACAGGTTCGAGTCCTGTCGCTGCTACTTCC
>JANWHF010000059.1 GCA_025450555.1 Tepidisphaeraceae bacterium
CGAAACAGATGCTTGAGCTGCGCCGGGCGAAGCGCTTCCAGATCAAAACCGTCCCTCACCACTTCGCGCGATACCCTGCCGCGCGTCGCCTGAATTTGATCCACCAGGTCCTTGATCAGTGCCATGAGTTCCGGCCAAGCATCCACGAAAAGACAAGGCGGATAAAAGTGCGGATCAATACGCGGCAACCCCACCGCTCCCAGTGCCGGATTCATGACCCGCAGCAACGGCAGCACTTCCATGTCGGTCCGGTCATCGGTGTCCAGCAGCAGCCGGGCATTGATCCGGCGAACCTGCAGCGGCTGCGGATTCTGTCCAGTGTTTTCATCGACTGCCTGGATTTCTGAAACGCGATACATTCGCTTGGCGCGGCCATCAACCGACGACCCCTGTTCGAGGCTGTTAGCGCGAGATTCGTACCAGATCGGGACGCCCAGGCTCACCGTCAGCGGCGCGGTGGCATTCTCAAATGCCTTGCCCAGTTCCAGCAGCGGCAGATCGGTATTTCCCGGCACGTCGATCTCCAGCCCGCTGGGAAGGACGACATGGAGCTGCTCGAACCGGATCTGCTTGTTCTGCACCGCCTCGGCTGACAGCCGGGACGAGATCAAGCCGTAATGATACGGAAAGCACATCGAGCGCGCGCCGGCGCTTTGAATGGAGAGGCGGTGCTGCATCGCCTGAAGGTGATGCGGCTGAAGAAATAGCCCTTCATACCAGTGAACTTGCTCGACTGCGCTCATGCAAAATACCAAAGGCTGCGGTTATCGCGGTTCAGTTGCCGGCGGCAGTCCGCCCGGTTGGAAAAAATCCTTGACAAATCGCGCTACTGCGGCAAAGAGAGCGGCGTTGAAGGAATCGGAATCCATTGCGGCAGCGCGTTCCTCATACTTGGCCCACCACTGCTTTTCCTTCGATTGCAATAATCCGCCGCGCGTGGCCTCTTCCTTGATTTCGCTGGGAGAAACGGGACGAAAATACTGATTGAACAAGCCTGGTCCAATGCGCTGCAGAGCAACGACAATTGAAGCAGTCAATCGAAGAAGCCGATCCGTTTCCTGCGAAACCTGCTGCCGGGCCAGTTCACCCTTGATGAATTTGCCCATCAGCTTTGCGAGGCTGGCGTTTTTGCGGATATCACTTTCCGGGGCGATCTGCGTCCAGCTTCCCCAGGCCGCCTGATCCAGCTTCTGAATGAAATCGATCAGAATGAACAAAAGCTGTGCGGCTCGGGCGGCGTCGGGCTTGGCATTGGGACCAATTTGAAGAAGCCGACCTACTTCCATTAGATCCGGATCAGGTGATGGCGCGCCACCACCCCCCACAGGGAATCCTTCTTCCTTCAGCCGTTCAACGACAGCCTGCTTCTCGGCCGCCGAAAGCTTTCCTGCCTGGCTGGCCAGCCGATCGAAAAGGATCAGCGGATCGACATCATCAGGCGACGAATCGGATGCGGGCATTCCACCTCCGTCAAAGGTTGGAAATCGGGATCGCAGCTCCTCCAGAAACTCCTGGCGCTGCTCGGGTACGACTTTGGCAATCGCATCTTTCACCTCCTGCGCCAGTGCCGACGAACGATCCGCGGAACGCTCATCACCCAGCTCGCGCTGCAGGAGGCGCAAACGATTGGCCGTCGCCTCGGCCAGAACAGAAATGGCACCCGCTTCGCCCACAGTTCATTTACCCCGTGTTCCGAAAGGATCACGTAAAACCCGAATGGCAATATAAGCTCCATCCGCGCGGCAAACAAGGCAGTCGATAGGCTAAGGCACCGGGATAAATGGAGGGTCTTGCAGCAGCTTTGCAAGCCGATCGCGCATTGGCTTGATCGGAGCAGAAATGGCCAGCCGAAATCCCACATCCGACCATTGATCGTCGGGCGACGTGACCGGTTGCGGCTTGTCATACGGCATCTCCGGTGGCGAAAAGGCCGAGCCACCCATGACAAAAAATTTGGAGCTGCCATCGGCTGCGGTGACGATCTCGGCGGCGTTGCCGATCAAGTGGTAGAATCTATGACCAGGCCCCTGCCTCGGGCCTTGGGCGGGGTTCGGCTCAACAGAAAACAGAATTGTTTTTTCGTTCCAAGCCGCGGCGCCGCCCGGCCCATTCAGTGCGCGGTCCCAAACACTGGCGATTTTCTGATATCTGCCATCCGTGCTGCCGAACCACTGCCAGCTCTTCGGATCGACATCGGAAAGACGATCGGTTTCCGCGGGCGAACCTTTGGCGTTCGCCAATTTTACAGAAAGATCGGCACAATAATTCGCCCAAGCCTCCCCGCGCAATATCCAGGGAGTCGTAGCGAGGTTGCCATCTGCCGCTTTTCGTTCGTCGTCCAGAGCGGCCGCCCAATCTTCAACGGTCGGCAGACGGCAATTAATTGACCGAGCAAGTTGGCTTGCTGTAGATGATGAAATGCTTGTTGCCGGGAATTCCAGGGATGGCGCATCCGAAACATGGCCTTTAAAGAAATCCAAGGCTGTTCCCCGGACGCCCCTGATCCATTTATCAGCCGATTCTACTGTATCGTCGGTTGGTGAATCCCATGCTTTGAATTTGCCGGTGTCTGAAAGATGAATTTGTGGCTGCGCTCCTTGCGCAAGCCGAATCATCAGGCCAACCGAAACTTCAGAAGTCGAAAGATACGTCCCGCTGCCGCCGGGCGAGTCGATGCGGGCAAATTCCACGACAGTCTTTGAGGCGTCGGTGCTGGCGAATTGCACTTTACCGTCGCCGGCTTCGGTCATTTTCCATTTCGATGACAACTGCCCCGGTCCCCATCCGGACACCGCCTGGGGATCAGCGGCGCGATCGTTGCGCGCTGCGGCTAGCGCCTGAGAAACAGTCGATTGCTTGGCCGAATCGGCCGCGGCAATCAAATCATCAAGTGCTTTTCCAATCTTCGGGTCATCCGTTGGTGCAGTGGTCGTCAGCCAGATCAGGTTGTACAACGCGCAATCGTATTTAAGGGACGGCTGATCATCGACTGCATCAGCCGCGGCAACCGCGCGACTCGCCCATTTCCTGAAATGCTGCGCGAGCTCATTGCTCAGTTTCGATTCAATCTCTGATTTGCGTGGTGACGCAGGCATCTGCGCGACAAACGTCCGCAAGCTTTTCCACGCTGCGAGGTCTTGATCGATTCCAATTTGGTTCGAGCCGTCTTGATTGAGTTGGCGAGGAATTGCCAACCAATCCGCGAGTAGAAGCCCTGCCGAGGCGGGATCTGAAGAGGTGGTCCAATCCGCTAAGGAGGAGTGATCGATCTTTTCAAGTGGATCGGCCTTCACTCTTTCACTGAGCCGTGAATCGATGCGATCAAGATCATCAAGCCAACGCTTAAAATCTGCACGCCAAACTGCGCACTGCGCTTGCACCGTGGGCTGCCCGGCAATCGATTCATCTGGCGTATATAATCCGCCGGCCGGGCAAAGTGGCGCCTGCACGCGGGCCATCTGGTCGACAAGCGTTTGCGTCTGATTTCGCCAATTGCTCCAATCCTGCGAGATCGAATCCAGCAGTTTCTTGAGCTGATCTGTGGTTGGAAGATCAGTCGGCAAGGACTTACCAAGCATTGCATCGCGGCGGACCATCGCGATTTGATTCAGCTCCTTCAGCCATCGCTGGGCATCGGGAAGCATGGGTGTGTTGGTCTTAACGACAAACAGCGGATGTTGCTCGTCCGCGTCCGCGTTAAGGCTCGCCGCGCATTTGGCCACTGCGTCGGCAAGCGAATCGAGTTGCTGGCGCGCCGCCGGTGCGTCCTTGTCGGCATCAATTCTGCTGATTAGTTTGCCGCCCTGCGTTCGCAAAAAATCCTGGAGCCTTTCAATTTTGGCGCGGGCAACGTCGCGGGCGAGCAAATTGCGTAACACTGTTGGATCACTCAGGCGTGCTTCGACTTCCTGCCGCAATTTATCGAATATTTGTTGATACTTCATTTCTTCTGCCACCAGCTGGTCGCGCTGCGATTGATGAGCAGGCGGAATCAACCATGGATTAACGGTTGCTTTCAAGTCTGTGAGACGACGAGAAAAATCATCGGCTGAGGTATCGACGAGAAATCTGATGCGATCATCAAGTGAGCTGAACTGCGAAGCCCACATTTGCGGTTGCCGGGGATCAGGACGCAATAACGCGAAAGCCTGTGCATCGGATAGCCATTGACCAACTGAGGCAAAAATCGCCTGGCTCGCTTGGCTACCATTTGTGTATCGGGGGGAGACCTGCCGGCCAATTGCCGTCAGGTCATAATCACCGGCCAGGACCGATTCGATCCGCGGCAGATCCCCAACAAAATCTTTCAACTGTGCCAAACGTGCTTTGACATCGAGCGGATGGTCGGCGAAGTCCGGCTTGGGTTGCAGATCGCCTCGCACGGCCGTATCGAGAGCAATTAGAAAAGGGTCGGTAGCCTGCGACTTCTTTAAAGATGTCGAAAGGATTTGTTCCGCTGAGCTGGCCTTCGCGACGCCATCCTGCCAGGCAAGGCGCAGCGGTAATTGAATTACAACCTGGACCGGATCATTCCGATTCAGCCCGGTGCGATCTTTCAGCCGATTCTCAACGATTTTTGAAATCTGCAATTGGATCTGTTCAATTTGAACCGATTCTCGCCGGATTGATTGGTAAGCACCGAAGTGCCACGAGCCATATCCGGAAAGCGCCCGTGGTGGCTGCAATTTGGACATGGAGGTAATGATTTCATCCAGCGCCGCCGCATCATTGGCGCCCATTAGATCGCGATAGAGTGATAGACTTTGCGCTTTTTGCTGCTGCGTCCCCTGAAGCTGCCCGAGGCTCAGCGTATCCCATTGCTGATTGAGATAAGCGTAGGCCGGAGCATTTCGCTTCTTTTGAATGGATGCCCAGATCAAAGCGATGCTGACGACGATCGCGATGACAGCTGCCATGGTGGCCGATAGTTTCCAGTGGCCGCCTGTCTTGGGTCGAAGCGATTCGATTTCTTCGCTCGACTGCTTCAGCGAAATGCCATTACGATCTGCCGTCAGAAGCTTGGCGCATAGGACGCGCCATCGAGGACCTTCAGGGCCAAGTGCCTGCCATTGCGGCTTGTCCGAAAGCTGATCTCCCACATCGGCGGGCGCGTCGGCACGAACCACCAAACGATAGATCAATCTACCAAGCGCTTTGAGATCTAGAGCTGCACCGGCTTTTCGATCGATGCTTTGGTCATCAAGTGGATCGGTCAGGAAAGCGTGGAGCGCCCGGCCTCGACCGCGCAGGAGAACGTTGCCCGGTTTGAGATTTCCATGTGGACGACCGGCAGTTGATTCCAGCTCGATCAGCCCCTGGCATACCTGTCGCGCGATTTCAAACAATTCGACGACGGTAACAGGTGACCGCCGGGAATCGGCCAGAGCATCCGCCGATCGCGGGTAGAGTTCCGTAGCGTAATAGGCTCCATCCGGCAGCGATGCCGGCTGGTCGTGAATGGGTGCCCAATGGAGTTTTCGGCTGGATGCGAGCGCTTCAACAATGCGCTGATGCGATGCGGCTCGGGCGAGGAATGCATCGACACGCCGTTTGGCCTCGGCAGGCGACAAAAAATCGGGAACGCGCAGGACCTTAATGGCCACCGTCGCGTCGGCCGATCCCTCAGTCCCTGCTGCGTAGATCGTCGATGCGCCAGCCTGGCTTATCTCGCGAACAGCGCGATATTTCCCGAATTGTTTCCCACCTGCTTCGGCCATTCTTGCCATTTCACCGGCGCATCGCCGGCGATCACTTCTGTTTCATCGGCGTGCGCAACTCGACCTTGGCTGGCGTTAGTACAACTTCAAACGCCTGTTCCTTGTTTTCCCACTTGCATTTATCGATTGGAATCACGAGCCGACGCGCATCTTCCGAGCCGTTCTTATCCGGGAATGGCTGATTCGGATCGGAGGGAAGCGATGCCATGATAAATAGATTCACAGCGTTTTGCTTTTCCCATTTCGACCACAAATCGTTCCACTCCTTTGGCTTGATCTCAGGTGAAAAAACCTGGGTTTGTGGCTTGTTCGGGCCAAACGTAAATGTCACGCGGTCGCTTTCGTGTCGGCTGCGCTCCAGCCGATTTCGGCCCCAGTATTCAGACATCGGAACCGTTTCCCATTCATGACTCTCTTGCGCATTGGCGGCAAAGATATGCACCTCAATCAACGGCGGGTGTGTCTGAAATGCCGGCCCAAGCTCAACAGTCACAGGATGTCGGTCAAATCCGTGGCAGCAGCCGCCGGCAAAGAGGAGCAATGCGACGATCGCTGCACAGGTAATGGGTTGCGTTTTCATCAAAGTCATTCCTTCCACAAAAGCCGGATGCCCGTGTTTCAGCGGGACGCCGGCGCCGTTTTTCCCGAAGTTGTGGATTCGGCAAACCAGCCGATCACATCATGCATTTCCCGATCCAGTTGCCAGTCACCCAGCAAGAGCCCGCGCGCTTTGGCAATCAGCGCATTCCAGTCGAGCAGCGACTGGTCGAACACGCGATGGATTGCGCCAGGCGGAGCCGCTCCATAATCGGCACACAAGCTGTCGGGGCCGAGTCCCGGCAGCATTCGTATTACCGCGGCCAGCGTTTCCCACCAGAGCGTCGGCGGAATCAGCCAGCGTCGCATTTCGGTCGCGCCATCGCTGAAAAATGCCGTCGGCCCAAGAGCCGTGGCCCATCGCGCATCCTTCGCGAAGATCGCGCCGATGCGCTCGGGCAGGGATCCGTGGGAGTTTGCGGCATCGAGGCCGGCCTGACGACCGAGGCTCATCACCTCGTCCAGCGCGACGGCCAGCGAAGCGCCCGGCTTCAGCAGCAGCCCTCGCGCGGCAATCACGCCAAGAGAGTATAAATCGCAGGGCGAGCTTTGAAACGGAATGAGCTCGAAATCGACATTTCCCATCGGCACTCCTTCGGCCGCCTGAAGTTGGGCGGCTGTTGCCGGAGCGAGGGACTTTGGCAAACTTCGCAATCGCCATTCTCCGCTGGCCATGGCCATTTGAGGATCGAGGCGCGTGTAAAGATCAATTCGCCCTGCCGCGACCCCAACGCGAATCCGAAGCAGATCGTTGGCCGATGCATCCAGCTTTTCACGAGGCGTAAAGGTTCCTTCGACGAGCGTGCCCCTCTTTTCCGCGATCACCTGGCGAATGCGAAAGCTGCCTCGGCCCGTGAAGGCTGCATGGACATCGGCCGGCTGATAAATCGACGCCGCACTGGTTCCGGCACGAGCAAAATAGGTAGTGTCGGTGCCTTCAATCCTCGCCCCAACCGAATCGCCTTGATCCACTAACGACGCCTTGGCGGACCACAGCAGCGGCATGGCCGGGCCTGTCGGTCCCAGGCTCACACGCAGGTTGGCGGGAATCAAGCTGAGAATGGGCCGCTGCGTCTGGCGAACCACGTCGCGCACCGTAGCGATCGACGATGCGATGGCACAAATCGCCAGAAAGTGTGACTCAATTGCCCGCGCCGATTTTCCCTGGCGTGCCAAAAGCGGCTGGCCGCTGAAGGGTTGGCCGGCCGAATCGTCATGATCGGTGTCGGCTGGTGACCATTGAAGTGTCGCGCGCCCATGTTGAAGGCCTGACCATTCCTTCCCGCGCGCCGCGTCAAAAAACTCTTCCAAACTCAAAGGCTGATAATACCTGAATCGCATGAGACCCGCGCCGGCATTGAATGGCGCGGCATCGCTCTGCCCAACCAACTCCTCGAGAAGAACAGTCGATTTGCTGGATGGAGAATCGGCATGCAGAGAGACAAACGGTCCATCCTTGCCGAGCTTGAGCTGATAGAGATATCGATCGATGGATTTGCTGAAGGCCGGCAGCCCCGCCGATTCCAGCAGCGCATCGTCCTGGCAAAGTTGCCAGCCTTCTGCTTCGCTGCCGGGCAGATCAACCGGCTGAAGTTTCGAAATGTCAACCAGGATGGGCCGGCCATGGCGCTTCTCCCATCCGCTGATGATGATCGACGAAGGATCTGCCGCTGACCAGGCGGCAGACTGCTCGTGCCATCGCTGATCGAGAACGGCATTGGTCAAGCCGCCCGGTCCAAACGTCTGCGCCCGAACGCTCTCCAGGGTTTGAACGTGGATTTCGATGTAATCGTGGATCGCGCCGGCCTGATCGATCAGCGCTCCAAGATAGACTCGAGCATCAAACGTGTCGCGCAAGATGACGAAGTGGCCTGCCGAAGGATCGGCTTCGATGCGCACCACCACGGCAACGCGCAGCGGGCAGCCGGACTGTTCGCAAAGAATTGGCGCCGCGCCGTAACCTTTGGGAAGCGGGCCAAGCACTTGATTCGTACAACCCATAGCTCCTGGTCCCGTCTGCGCGCCGCCATATCACATTAATGAGCGGGATTCAATCGAATACCGCCCTGTTCGATCGTTCCGTTGAGCAAGTACGCCGGCGGCAACGGGTCCATACCCGGCAAAGGCTTGGCCCAGGTCGCAGTAAAGAACACCACCTGCTTGAGGGCCTCGAGCCGCTTGGTGTCGTCGGCCGACATAAAGCTGCGACTGTCGGGCATGATATCCTGAAGCAGCGTATCGCGGCAGTAATCCACCTGTGTTGGCGTCAGGCCGATAAGCGGGAACTGCGTATTCATGCTGCGCATCCGGTCGATCGTCTGACGCACATCTTTATATGTGCCTGATTCGAGCATCATTCTGAATGCCACCGCATCCTTCTGCGCGACAAAGCCATTGGCCGCGTCTTGTCGCACGTTCTTAACGTAGAAACTCCATGCGCCTGACAACTGCTTTCTTATCACTTCGGGCTTGACCGTATAGATCTTGTCGTAGCTGCCGACGACACGATCGGTCACTTTTCGATCCATGCGCTGGGCGGCAACCTGTGCGATGCTGTCGGCAGAAATAGCCTGCCCCGGCGTCTCCTTGACCAGGCCCTCCATGTAATCCAGGTGGCTCGACACCCGGCTGACCATTTCAGCCGGCTGAAGCGGATCGTAAACGACCACGCCAAGCTTCAGGAGTTTTTCCTTTGTAGCTTTGCCTATCTGCTCATCGCCCTGCGGAACATCGGGCATCTCGGCGGCCAGCACGGTGATGTCTCCGGCGGTTACGGTCGTTGAGCTTGGGCCGCTGGCGGATGACGCGAGGACGACGTTGGCCAGGAAGGTCGAAAGATCGTCTGTCTTGGCGTGCGGATAAGCTGCAAAAAGGAATTCGCTCTTGGTGTGGCTGTGGATACTGTGCTGCTCGATGAACGGGGCATCGGCACGTCCATTGATCAACACAGTTCCGGCCAGGTCCACGCCAAATCGCACGTCCTGATAGTTGGCGGTGTGGAGCTGTCCCTGCTTGAGCGCTTTGAGCGATGGACTGGTGAACTGAATCAGATTTCGGGCAAAGAAATCGAGATTGTTGTCCGGGTCGCCAAGCTGGTCATTCTCCTTCAGGAAGAAGTCGGACGCCGTGCCGGTGCTGGTCAGACCGGCGCCGGAGCCTGGCGACTGGCGGTCCTGAAGAACGATCGCCGTGTCGGCTTTGACCTTGATGGTATCAAATGCGGAAAGATCGCTGAGACGGGCGACGCCGCCTTCAAAGGTGCTGGAACCGGAAGTGCCCGAGTAACCATCAGGAGCGGCGGGACTTGCGTCCTTAGCCGCCGTGATGGTGATTGATCCCAGGACGGTCAATTTTTCGTTCTGGCCCATGATCACATCGGCGCCGCTGATGGTCACGTTATGAATCGGCGTGGTATCGAGCGGAACCTGAACGGTGGGATCGTAAGCGCGATCGATAATCGTGGCGACGCTTGCCGACACATTGCCCTGGCCTTGAACGGCGCCCGTATTGTCGACCACCTGACGAGGAGCCCGGGCCAGACTCACGTCGCCGGAGGTCGAGATGAGCTTCGCCGTGCCTCCACTGTTGGCTGCCGGTACAATCATCAGAAGCCCGTCATCAGGCGGCGGCGTCTTGGTGTCGGCCGCGGGGTCGGGCACGGAGTATGGCCCATATCCCTTCTTCGTGGACTGCTGGCGAATCTGGAACATGTGATAGTCGGGCTGAAGCGTGATTCCCTGCGCCGTGCTGATGTCGTGGACGAGAATGTTGCGCCCCGATACCTGCAGACTGTCGAGCGTCACCGCGCCTTGGAAGAACACGTTGCCGTCTTTGACATAGGTGGGAACGTCGGTGCTGAGCTGACCGGTTGTTGGGTCGATCAAAAGCGTGTTGCCGCCGGTGCCAACGCGAAGGTCAGATCGCGTCGCGCCGTCGGGAGCGACCGCTCCTTCAAACAGGATGTTGCCGTGATCGCTCTGAACGATCACTGATCCTGAATTGGCGTGAATGGGTCCGGCAAATTGGATGGTTCCATCCGAAGTGCCGGTTGAGAAAGTTGCCTGCACGGCGTCGGCAGTGGGCACGCCGGTTTCGGCAAGCTGAAGCCCTGACAATCCAGATCCGTTAAGAGCCAGCGGCTGAATCAGTGCAGTCGCATTGCTCGTGCTGAGTACCAATTGACCTGCCGCATCAAAGTTGACTGGGCCGGAAAAGCTGAGAGAGCCATGCGATCCGTTCGTTGCCACTGATAGATTCGCGCCGCCGAACGTTGTCTCGAAGGTCGTGGGTGTCGGAGCATCGGCCCCGGGCGTGATCGGATCAGACGGGAGCGCCAGCGCCTGAGCGCTGCCAAAGGCGATGTCTCCACCTTGCGTTGAGATGCTGACATTGCCAACGCTTGAACCGGAGTTGAATTCAGCGTTCTGGGCGAAGACGATTCGGCTTGCGGCCTGCTGTGCGGCCAGCAAAACATTTCCAACAACGGTGACGCCGTCGTTGAAGATCATGTCGCCAGCGGTCGTAGCGATCGTTGATCCGCCGCCAGCAAGATCCTGCCCATCGCTCTGGATGAGCGTCGAACCTGGCGCATCGGTCGTCAGTGATGCGACGGTGACGTTGCTGTGGAATTGAGTCTGGCCGGCGGTATCAACGGTCAGCGTCTGATTCGAACTCTGCTTCAGCGATTGCTCGAAAGCGATCTTTCCACCGCCGCTGCTGGTGAAGGTCGCATTGGCGGTGATGGAAACGGGATTGTTGAAGGTCTGGCTACCCGAGGTTGTGACTTGGCCGCCATCGACGGACGTCTTCCCGGCAGCATTCGAAACATTAAGACTTCCAAGCGTGACGGCCTGGACGAAGTCAGTCAGACCAGTTGTGTTGACATTCAGATTCGAGTCGATCGGCTGCCCACTGGACAGCGCGCCAGACAGCGTGTGTGTAAGCGTAATCGATCCGCCGGCCGAATCGCCCAGCGTGACATTACCATTCAGTGCGATGCCAGAGTCGGCTGCGTGATTGCCATTGAGCGTTACAACATTTCCATAGGTCTGGCCCGTTCCGTTTGCGCCGCTACCGGCGGTGGCGATGCTTCCGCCATCGATTTCGGTTGGGCCGGTCTTCACATTCAGGCTGCCGAGCTGCACAGCGCCACCAAAGGTCGCCAGGCCACCGGTATCAATTGTCAGATTCGTTGAGCCACTGAGTTGCCCCGCGAAGGTGATCGCACCGGCTGTATCCGACAGGCTGACATTTGGTCCGACTGGCGAGATCGCGCTGCTATTGGCATGAGGGCCATCGATCGTGACGTCGCCGCGATAGTACTGACCAACCGCCAGCGAGCTGCCCGACAGCGAGCCGGTGCCGTGTGTCGTTACGCTGCCGCCATCAATTTCCGATGGCCCTTGCAGCACTTCAACGCTGCCAACATTCACCGCGCCGCCGAAGGTCGCCAGGGATGGACTGGTCAGAAGCAGATCAGAACTTGCGGCAGGTCCGTTGAGGGTTGAGACAAATGTGACTGGGCCGCCAGCGCGAATTGAAACCGGATTCACATCACGAATCGCCGGACCGTTGGCATGCGGGCCGTTGATCGCGACGGCTTTATTATAAAGCTGCGTGCCCGACGTATTAACTGCTCCGCCATCGATTTCCGCTTGTGCATTTACTGTCAAACTGGAAAGTGCCTGCGTCGCCCCGACCTTTCCGCCAAATGTCGCCAGCGAATTGGATGTGAGCGTGAGATTGGAGCTGCCATCGAGCGTCTGACCAAATGTGATCGGCCCGCCCGCGGTGAGCTGCGTATTGGGAGCCGATTTGAATACGCCCATCGTCACCGGATCGCCAAAGAATTGTGCGCCGCTCGTGACAATCGACCCACCATCGATTGCCGTTGAACCCGCTGCATCGGTGGTCAGGCTTGCGATGTTGACCGTGTCATTGAATCGCGTCACGCCAGGTGACTGAACCGTCAGATTCGAAGCGCCATTCACCGTGCTGTAGAAGAAAACATCGCTGCCGGCCTTCAGAAGCGTGTTGGGTGCGCCTAGTGTGACCGCATCGAAATACCACTGGTAACTTCCGGTGGTGACATTGCCGCCGTCGATCGCAGTGATGCCGCCGCCGTCGGTCTGGAGGCTGTTGAGCGTCACGGTATTCTCAAAGCTCGTCTTGCCGCTGGTCGTCACGGTGAGATTCGATGTCGAACCGGTAAGTTGACCCAGGAAGCTGATCGTGCCGCCGCCGCTATCGAGAAGCGTCACGTTCGGGCTGGTGATTGCGATGCCCGGATCGCTCGGATGGCTGCCATTGAGCGTAACCGTGTTGGCATAAGCTTGACCCAGGCCAGCGGGACCGGTGCCAAAGGTCGTGACCGTATTGCCATCGATCTCCGCGGGGCCGGTTGCAACATCGAGACTTCCGAGGCTGACCGGACCGCCAAAGGTTGTCAGGCCTTTGGTATCGATTGTGAGATTCGAATCAACCGGTTGCGCGGCTCTCGAACCTTTAAGGGTCGCGACAAACGTGATCGCACCAGAGCCATCGTCGCTCAGGCTCACATTCGCGCCACCCAGTATGATCGTCGGATCGGCGGCGTGGTTCCCATTGAGCACCACACCATCGTGATAGTACTGGCCCACCGTCAACGAGCTGCCGGTAATCGGGCTGCCGGTGCCATGCGTGGTCACGCTGCCGCCATCAATTTCCGTGTTCCCGGCAAGCACTTTCAGGCTTCCAACATCGACCGCGCCGCCAAAGGTAATTTGCCCGAGCGTGCCACCATTGTTCGTACTGATCACCAGATCAGAGTTGATCGGCTGCGGATGCGCAGGATTGGTTGAGCCAAACAGCACATCATGGAACGTGATGGCGCCTGCTCCGTCATCGCTCAGAGCAACCGGCGGGGAATTATGGTCGCTGATGGTAGGATCGACCGTGTGCGGCCCGTTGATGACCACATCGTTGGCGTAGTACTGGCCCGTGTGACCCGCGCCATTGGCTGGGCCGGTGCCGTGCGTGGTGACCGAGCCGCCATCAATTTCAGTGTGGCCAGCCAGCACCTGCAAGCTCCCAACATTGAC
>JANWHF010000060.1 GCA_025450555.1 Tepidisphaeraceae bacterium
CGCGTAAGCTGGACGGGGCCGATGGACAGGTCAATGTGATCGCCCGTTACGACAACAGCGCGGCCAATCCAAACAATCCATCGAGTCCGCCGCGCGAAGTGCGCTGGGGCGAGCAGACGACCGACGAAATGTGCGTGGCGGCGTTGTTCTACACCGTCGATGCCGAGCATCTGACGCAGGGCATAGCCATGCCCGCCTTCTCCGCCCCGCCCGGCTCCGGCGGCCGCGCGGGAGGCGCCGCAAATAATCTTGCCAATCGTCGAATGGCTCTTCAGATGTTCGACAAAAACCACGACGGCCATCTCGACGAAGCCGAAGTCGGCGATGCCCTCGAATTCCTCGAACGCCTCCGCGGCCCGATGAACGAGCGCCAGCGTGCCGGGACGAGGCGGTTTCTCGAATCACTGAATCACGATTCGCCGACGACACAGGCGGCGCGGTGAGGTACCAGGAATTCCGATTACTACACCTCACGCTCGGGCGGACCACCGGGACCGGGTCCTTCTTCTGGACCACCGGGCGGGCCTCCAGGTCCAGGGCCAGGGCCGGGAACTCCGTCCACTTCGGGTGGCGGTCCTCCGGGAGGTCCACCAAGTCCGGGACCGTCGGGAGGGCCGCCGGGGCCTTCATCGGACGGCGCGAATCCTGGTCCGCCGTCGGGAGGTCCGTCGCCCGGCCCGGACCCAGGGCTAAGATCAGGCGGACCTCCCGATGGCGGATTGGAATCGCCTTCATTTCCATCTGGTCCGCCGGGCGTGGCGTTACCAGGACGATAAGTATCTCGCGCAGCCGCCGGATTCGCAGAATTACCTGACGGTCGATTCTGCGTCCGCACCGCGGCGGCGGAAGAATTCCCCGCACCTGGCCGGCCATGGCTCGCATTCGCTCCACGGCCGAAGCGACCAGTTGGCCCGTTTGCGCCCCGCCGGCCAAGGCGTCCTTCCGGAGCGCCCAGCGCCGATGTCGATGGCGCCGGGAACCCTTCGAGCGTCTGGCCAATCTTCACTTCCGTTTTTGAACCTTCGCGCTGGTAACGGAGCGCATCAAGTGTGATCTCAGCGATCAGTCCCCGGGCAATTGCCTGCCCCGCCGCTACGCGCAAAACCGAATGGCTGATGGTATCTTCAATAAATGCGCTGTATACGCCGTCGTCCAGGCTCACGCCACGCAGGGCGAGCTGCCCTTCCGACCCGCCGAGCTGGCCGGGCCGCTGGTCCAGAACCATGTGGTTGGCGGCAAAGATGCTTCGATTCAGCAGGATTCGATATGGTCCGGTCAAATCCGACTTCGGATCCACTACATATGCGACCGTACGCGCGGTGGGCCCGTCAGTTGCTGGGCGAGGACGACTGTAAGTTGGTGTCCCATTGTTGGTGCGCCGCGGACGACGGGAATATCCGTTGAATTGCTGCCCCAAGGCGATGGCAGTTGGCAATGCAAGAACGAGAACAATCAGCGTGCGTCTCATGACTGCCTCACATGGCGCAATGCACGGGAGGTGAAATGCGCCTGTTATGACGCCAGACGTTGTTCACAGAGTGGCGCGGATCCTTCATTGGGATCGAAAATGTGATGGAGCATGCGGGTCAGTTGTCGGCGGGCTCGATGAAGCCAGGTCTTAATCTGAGGAATGGTCGCGTCCAACGCGATGGCGATCTCGGCGTAGGGCAGCTTCTCATATTCGCACAGCACCAAAGCCGCGCGGTAATGCAATGGAAGCCGCTCGATTGCGGATCGAACCTGTTGCACCGTTTCGGTGGCAATCAAGCCGCCCAGGGCCGAACTCGATCGGCCCGGAAGATCCACGCTCAGAGCAACAGGCTGGCGATGACGCAGCGTCCGCAGCGCCTCATTCACCACCGCCCGTCGCATCAGCGGGCCTGGGTCTTCCCAGTTGTATCGCGCGCGATGTTCGTACAGGTTGGTCAGCGCCTGCTGAACGATGTCCTCAGGCGAAAAGCGATTGCCCACGATGCCGCGGGCTACCGTCAGCAGCCTCCCGCCATGACGCTCGACCGCAGCCTCGAACAAACTTTCCTGGTTTATACGTTCGGCAACCGCATGCATGGACCGGCCTCAAATAGTTGACAGGCTTCCATGAAGGTAGTTGCGCGACCTAACCAACAACCGCCGCAGGGGTCGAGAAACCTACGCCCTTCTCAGCGCCAAGACCGCCAAGCAAGCCAAGAGCGCCAAGAAGACAATTATTTAATGTCCTTTCTTGGCGCTCTTGGCACCCTTGGCGTTCTTGGCGCAATGATCTCGCGCCGGCCTGTATATCAGCAGAACTTCGGTTCCGTGCCGCCGTGGTGAATCCTGATCTAGACGATCAGAATCTGGAAATCGCCAACGGTGACCGATTGGCTCGGGGTGGCCAGTTGCGAGTAAGCGAGCTTGTGCTTGGAAGTGAAATCGAAGGCGGAGAATTGCCCCACAGAATGCGCGGCAAGACCGAACGTGCTGCCGCCGTTGTTGGACCGCAGGCTGCCGGCGCTGACGTTGCCGATGTGTGACGCGGCGACGATCGCATTGGAAAGCCCAAGCTGCTTGGCGCTGGGATGAAGCGAAATGGAGCCGATCGTTGCAGAGGCCACGAAACTCGAAGCCGAAACGTCGGTCAGCGCGTTTGGAATCGTTTCACCATTCGGCAGGTTTCCAATACCGGCCAGGACATCGCTGGTATCCAGCGTCCGCGCCGAAATGGAGCCGACGTTACCGGCTGCAAAAATCAACGAATTGACGATCGATCCGCCGACAGAGAGCGAGCCCAGATCCTGACCAGCGGCCGTGAGATCGAGGCTCGCCTCGTTCATGGAACCGCGCACGTGGATCGATCCGATGGACGGCGCGGTGATACTGCCGCCCAAACTACCGCTGTCGTTGATCGATCGAAGCGGCGAAGCGAAGGTCGCATTGAAGTCGCTTTCGATTCCGCGGACGTTCAGCGAATGAATATTGGCGGTGGCCGCGGCGCTCCAGGCGCCGCCGATCGTTCCTCGAACGCGGAAGTTTCGCAGGGCGACATTGTGCGGCGCGCCCAACCCACTGAGCTGAAGGCCCGGCGTCATGCTGCCGCGCGAAATCAGCCGGTTGATGTAGGGCGCCGTGAGCGTCTCGCTGACGTTGTCGCTATTCCCCCAGCCAAAGGATCGGATCAGAGAAATCGGCGAGCCATTGGAGAAGTTTTCATCAGCCCAGGAAAGGTTACGAACGTCCGTGAGCTGCCCGCCAGATAGCGCGCCCAGCGTCATATTCCCTTCGAATGCATAATCGATTTGAACATGACGAACGCCACCGGGCGCGGTGAGATCGCCTACAATCTGAGTGCGCACGAAGCGCAGCCGGTTAAAACCGCCATCGGAGGTGATGTCGCCGATGCGGGTGATGCCTTTGCGGGTGATTTGGCCGCGCACGGTAATCGAGGATGCATTGGTGCTGCCGGTCACGTCAATTCCCATCACCAGGACGTTCTGGCCCGAAACATGTCGGCCGCCCGAGTTGCTCAGGTGCAGGTTATCCCCGGCAAAGTGAACGATCGCGCTGCCAGGGCCACTGTAAGAAATCGTGCCGTGGGTATGGTCGGCCTGGCGGAACCCTACGGAAGACCCCTGCCCGGCACCGAGTGAAACATCCAGCGACCGCGCCGCCGACGGCTTGATCTCGACGCGTACGTCATCGACCACCATTCCGCCAAACAAACCGCTCGCAACGACCGCCACGTGCGCGATGCCCGACTGCCCGGCCACCGGCGCGAGTGTCAGTTGTGAGCCGTTGATCGAGGTCGTCAAGAGCTTCAGATTGTCGCTGGTGGCCTTGTAGGTGAGGGTGGGAACGAAGAATTGTGGATCGGTAAAATTATTGGAAAGATCGATTGCGGTGGGCGTGTCCTGCTGAAGCACCTGATTGGGAATCGGCTGCACCAGCGTCGCGGAAAGCAACCGGCGAGCTTCGAGGCTTTCCGTCACCCGCGTCACTGGGCGCCTGGCAACATCGGTTGTCCGTCGCCGGCGCCGCCAGAGAATAGCCAAATCCACCACCAACGCCTCCTTCGAGTTATTTCCCCGATGGAAAATAATAGGGTTTCCGCGCCGTGTCTACGTCGAAGAATGTTTTACCACGGCACGGAGACCCGGAGGTCTGGTTTTGCTGATAAAAGTGCCGCTGCGAGGAACGCCTTTTAAATAAAGACAATTTAGCCGCACGCAGATGAACTGTGCATCTGTGTTGATCTGTGGTATTAGCCACGGATGCGCACGGACGAAATGCGCAAGGCGACACGAGGTTTCCACCGACCCACAAAATCTTGTCTTATCTGCGTTCTCCGCGGTTTAATTGAATGATCCGGCTAGGACCGCTTTGTCCTTGGAAAAGGGCGATTGCACGGGACGGGTCGCGGACGCGCACCGCGAGCGGCAGCGGTTAAAAGAATTGGCAGGACGCGGAGCGGCGACGGAGTAGAGTTAATGCACCCATGGCGCAGAGCAGCATTAAACCGCTGCTCGCGGCGCTGGGCAGTGGCGCGGCGTCGATTTGTTGTGACGGGCTGTTGAAGCTGAAATCGCCCAGGGCGATGTTGGCTTCGGTGCCGGTGGGATTCTGGGTGTTGGTTGGGTTGGCGACGGAGAGGTCGGAAGGCGTCCCGCTGATGTCGATACCGGTGATGGCGGAATCGGAGGTGAAGCCGATGAAGCTGCCGACTCCACCGGTGGAGCTGGCGGAAAACGTGTGGATTTGGCCGTCGGCGGTTTTCACGTTGAAGTTGAATGAGCCGGCGTCACCGGGATTGGTCAGGCCGACGTAGAACCCGACGGCGGTGGAGTAGCTGGCCAGGTCGGCCGAGAGCTGGCCGCTGTATTGTGTGTCCGTAGTATTGGCAATCGCGCCGCCCACGACGGCGGTGGGATTGCCGGGGCCGAAGGTGTTGTAGCCGTCGTAGTTGGAGATGCTGAGGGTGCTGAAGGAGGAATTCTTCAACAGATCGGTGGTGATGCCGCTGAAGTTGACGGGGCCGACCGAGAGGACCTGGTTGTTGTAGTCCGCTCCGACGACGCCGGGACCGAGGAGGCTCTGGAAGTCGATGGTGGTGAGAGAGCCGGAAGCCGCGCCGAAAAGGGTGGGGTCGGTGTATGAGGTGACGGCGCTTGCGTTCGCGAAGCCGCAAGCGGCTAAAAGGAAGCCGGACATGAGAATTGCTACGACCGACGACGCCTTGCACATATGTAATCCCTTCCCCAGATGCCCAAATCCCGCATTTTAAACTCTCAATGCGTTATCCGAGCACGGGGCACCAATGGGCCCAATTTAATCTCACGCAACACGTCTTAAGCCGGAATTCCCCTCGGAAACCGCACTCTGCAATTTATATCTCCCCCGAAGCAATCTGTTGCTGAACCACTTGGGGTGTCGCGGCAAGATGTTATCAAACAAGATAGCAGAATACGAATGGGAACTCAGCCATGGACAAGATCGGGGCGCAAAGGTTTGATAACCCCGGCATCTGGGTGCGACTGTACTGCATCATTTTCGATTGAAACTGGTTTTCTTCAGCGCAGATGCACGATAGAATGGTTCGGACACATCGTGATTGTTCCAGGCCGAGCGTCGAATCGGCTTTTGAAGTGGGTCATCTCGGAGACCGGTTGGCAATTTCTGGCCGCAGGGATGCGCCCTGAGGAGATTCTCATGTCCACCCAAGCGCCAGCGGGGGCAAAGTATTGCTGCAAGTGCAGCAAAGACGTTACGCATCAGCAGCGGATGAAAGACACCGAGGGCAGATACTGGTGTCCAGACTGCTCCAAGAAGGACGAAGCGAAGAAGATGGAACATGCGGGCGCGGTGTGTAAAGGGTGCGGGGAGGCGTTCTCGAAGCCGCAGTTGACGTGGATTGGGGGGTTGCCGTATTGCAAGCCCTGTATGACATCGCGGTTTGCGGTGAAGAAGACTTTCCTGGGGCGGGTTTGGTCGCAGTTGAAGGGTGAGTAACTGCATGATTGTGCAGAAGTTTGAGGGGGCAAGCCGATGTGGGGGAAGGTTTTGACCTGCCGGTAGGCGGTCTAATTCCATTTTTGAGATGGACGGTTTGTGCATCGACGCGCCGGACGGGGGCGGTACAATGCGCGGGCCTCGGCATGGGTGCCGGGCAATGAGGAGATCAAACGGATGATTCGATTCTGGACATTTGCGATTTTGGGCCTGGCTTGCGCCTGCACGATCGGTTGCAGCGAAGGCGGGAATTCGATCTACGCGGCAGCGCCGGATGCCAATTTCTCGACCCATTACACCGTTCAGGGTGGCGGGCGCTTCACGCTGTTCCGCGTCACGTCCTGGAACAAGAGCGGACAACCTGCCGCCACCGAGCGCGTGGCGACTTATGACCTTCGCCCCGGCGAGAAGCTGGGCTTCAACTGGGTGAACGATCGCGGCCACATGTATGATCCGGATGCCCAGATGTCGCTGGAGGCCTATGCCGGTTCGCATCGCACGAACCTGGGGCCGATCGTGTCCCGAGGCGAGAAATATTACTGGGCCGACGCGAATGGGTGGAACATGTATTGGGCCGGGGAACCGGGCCGGGATGTTTCGAAAACCCTCATGATGCAGTGAAGCGCAAAGCGCGTCGCATCGAACGGTGAAATGAAAACACCCGCCTGCAAATGCCGGCGGGTGTTTTTGTTTTTATTGGAGGACGTCGCTCTGAAATCGTAGCACAGCCTTCCAAGCTGTGAAATTCAATCACAGGCTGGAAGCGCTGGAAGCCTGTGCCACGCGCTATTGATGATGCTGGTGATCGGGCTCGAGGCGCATGTCATTGCCGCCGGTGGTGTCCGATTCGTCAGTGATCAGATTGTCATCGGCATCCAGCGAAGTGCCTTCCTCTTCATCGTTATTGAGCTCGTTAAGATCAGGGAGCTCGTCGATTTCGCTCTGGGCGGTGGGCGAAAGCGGGCCCATGTTGTCGTCGCCAACGGGGCCCTGCTGCTCGAGGGCTTCCACGCTGATGGGCGTGAGCTCTTCGTCGGCAGGCTCGCCATCAACTTGAAGGACGAAGACGACGGGGCCGACCTGCACGCTGTCGCCGGGCGTGAGCGTCGCTTCCTGAACGCGCTGGCCATTGACATAAGTGCCGTTGGAGCTGCCGAGGTCTTCAACGCGGAGCGCGTCGCCGTCGCGAACGAAGCGGCAATGCTTGCGGGAGACTTCGCCAAGAGGAATGCGAAGGTCGCAATCTTCCCGCCGGCCGACAACCGTCATGTCGCGCGTCACGGAAAAACTCCGGCGTTCGCCGTCTGCACGAAACATCACAAGAACGGCTTGCATATTGATGTGTCCTGGGATGGAACATTTGGGCCGCCACCGCGGTGACGGTTACCGATGCCACATCGTGTAAGCTAACGTGGATGATGCGGCTGGGCAATACTATTATCTTTCCAGAACAGCCTCTGCGATGCAAGAAAATGTTGCTCCTGCAGGTCCCAAATATTTGAATCCCAATGAAATCGATCAGTTTAATTACGGCATCGCCTGAGCCTGAAATTGCGCCGGTTGCAGGTCTGGAGCCCGCCCGGTTGCCCGCATGCGACGTGCAGGGGCTGTATGTTCATATCCCGTTCTGTTTTCATAAATGCCACTATTGCGACTTTTACAGCATCACCCGGCAAACGCCGGAGCGAATGAGCCATTTGGTCGATCTGATATTGATTGAAGCCGATCGATGGCGGGGTTTGACCAGCGGCCCGAGGGTTGGGCCGCGGACGATCTTCGTGGGCGGCGGGACGCCGAGCTTGCTGCCTTTGCAGCTTATGCAGCGGCTGATCGAAGGATTGCGGGAGCGGTTTGATTTAAGCGGGCTGGAGGAATGGACGGTGGAGATCAACCCGGCCACGGCGCAACTCGAGTATTGCCAGATGCTGCGCGCGGCGGGCGTCGATCGGCTGAGCTTCGGCGCGCAAAGCTTCGATCGCGCGGAACTGGCGATGCTCGAGCGGCATCACAATCCGCCGGATGTTGGGCGGAGCATTGAACTGGCCAGGAAGGCGGGCTTTGAGCGGCTCAATATCGATCTGATTTACGCGATTCCGGGGCAGAGTTTGGAATCATGGTCGGCATCGCTGGAATCGGCGCTTGCGCTCGGGCTTTCTCATCTGTCCTGCTACAACCTGACTTACGAGCCCAATACGCCGATGGCGGTGCGCAAGAGGCTCGGGCAATTCCAGGCGGTGCCGGAGGAAACGGAGCTGGCGATGCTTCGGCATACGCGCCAGCGGCTGCGCGAACGAGGGTTGCTGGCGTATGAGATCAGCAATTACGCTGTGCCGGGGCAGGAATGTAAGCACAACCTGGGCTATTGGATGGGCGGAAATTACATCGGCTTGGGACCCTCAGCGGCGTCGCATGTTGGCGGACATCGATGGCGCAACCGACCGCACCTGGGGATGTGGGAGCAGGCGATCGAACAGGGTGCGATGCCGGCTACCGATTATGAAATTCTCGGCCCCCGCCGGCGCGCAGGGGAACTGGCGATGCTGATGCTTCGCCTGGCGGATGGAATCCGATTTGCGGAATTTTCCGATCGTAGCGGCTTTGACG
>JANWHF010000061.1 GCA_025450555.1 Tepidisphaeraceae bacterium
CGCCGCGAAAGCTGCGAAATCGAAAGAGCCGCGGCAGCTGTAAACGGAGTGGGGCCGGGTCGCCCCCAAACGCGTGCATCGGGGGGGGGACGTTAAAAAAAAAAGCGAGACCCAAGTTTAGGGGGTGGGGTTAGTCTTTCAACCCCCCCCGCCCTATTGCGGGGGTTGGGGGGGCGCCGGCCCAAAGCCGCTTTATTCGCCCGCGGCTCTTTCGATTTCGCAGCTTTCGCGGCGTTGCAGGAGCAACCCCTCGAAGTTTGGGCTTTGGAATTGGTAAGAGGCCCGATAACTGCACCGCCATTTGCCCCATCCAAGTGCTGAATTCGACGAGCCGATATTCGTGCAAGCCAGTTCATTAGGAAAAGCGAGGAGTATTGATGAATCGTCTTCTGTCATTGGCGCTGCTCGGCAGCATCGTCTGGATCGGCGGCTGCACCATTGAGCCGGCGCCGCGTCCGCGCGTGGTCCAGCGCGATGTATATGTCGAGCATACGTCTTCAGGCCCGGTTGAGCGGGAAGTGATTGTGGAAGAGGATCCGCCGCCTGATCGAGTCGAAGTGATTACCGTTGCCCCCTATCGCGGAGCCGTCTGGGAACGCGGCCATTGGGCTCGCGGCCCCCGCCATCGCTGGGTCTGGGTATCAGGGCATTGGCGGTAAGCCGCTGCGGCAAATCTCGCTCGAATTCTCCCCGCTTGCCGGCCTGTTGCGGCTGCAAGCGGGGATTTTTCATTTCAAGGCCGTGCTATGTCGAGAAATACATCCCGCCCGGCCGATAAGAGTTATCGGACCATGAAGTGCCCGCTGGCCATTCTCTTCCTGTTGCTCGGAGCCGCCCTCACGCGTGCTGCCCCGCCGCAGGTCAGCCGGCTGGTTCGCAGCTTCGATTTCGAAGAGCGTCGGCTTGGGAACGACGAAGACCTGCCGATGCACTGGGTGAAGGTCGAAGGGCCGGGCCTTCCACATTACGTGAATGGCCATCTCGGCTCTGATCGCGCGCATACCGGAAAATACAGCTTCCGTTTTGATCTCAACGGCGGCAGCCTGATTTACCGCTATGGCTCCGGGCAAATCCCGGTCCGCCAAGGGGCGCACTACCGCGTCGAAGGCTATTGCCATACGACCGTTCTGCCCAATGCGCGGGCGCGCATCACGGCCTATTTCACCGATATTGACGGACATCCCTTCCCATCCACGATTTGCCATTCCGCGTTGTATGCCGCCCGGCAAGACAATCCCAACTGGCAAAAGCTCGATCTTGAATTGACGGCCGATCAACCTGAGGACGCCTGGCTCGTCCTCGAGTTGGAATTGCTTCAGCCGACACAATACGCGCCGCACACGCTCGGCGACCGTTCGCTTTTCACGCAGGACATTCGCGGGAGCGCCTGGTTTGACGACATCACCGTGTCGCAGGTGCCGCAAGTCCAGCTGAGCACCGATCATCCAGGCAATATCTTTCAACTGGGTGAGCCGGCTTCGATGCAGATCCTCGTCAGCGATCGATTCACCGACGATCTTGCGGCCCGGCTGGCTATCACCAACGCCAAAGGCGAGCAGGTGTTTCAGCGCAATGGCTCGCTGGAAATGAGCAGCGCGCAGACCGCCGGGCCGGGGCAGAAAAAAGTGACGCTGTGGCTGCCGCAACTTCCGCCAGGCTGGTATGAAGCATCGCTTGCGCTAACCAGCCAGGGCAAGCAGATGGACAATGATCTGCTGGATTTCATTCTATTGCCGGATCGAAACGAGCCACTCGCGCCCGATCCGCGGTTTGGCGTCATCGCCACCGATCTGCCGATCCAGGGCTGGAGCGCGCTTCCAAAGATTCTTCCAATGCTTTCAGCGGCCCGAGTGAAGCTGGCGGTGTGGAGTGCTGAAGCCGATATCGAACAAACCGATCCTTCGGGCTTCGATCAGCTTCTGGAGGAACTCCAAAACCTGGGGATTTCCCCCACCGCATGTCTCGTCGATCTCCCACCAAAAATTTCTGAAATGGTCGGCGGCTCGTGGAACAAGCTTCCAACGACCGACCCACTTCGCTGGCAGCCGCAACTTGCGTTCATGGTTTCGCGGCACGCCAATCATCTTTCGCGCTGGCAGCTTGGCGCAGACGGAACGACGGCCTTCGTCAGCAATTCGCAGATGCGGAAGGTTTATGCCGAGGTTTACAGCCAATTCGCATCGCTGATGGACAACCCGGACCTCGCGATGCCCTGGCCCGCCTGGTATGAGCCGGACAATCATCTGCCGGCCACGGTGGCGATGTCGTTTCCGACGTCGGTTCTGCCCAACCAGCTGCCGCTCTACATCCGGCAGATCAACACCTACAAGGGACACAATCTTTCTCTGACGATCGAGCCAATGGATGCACGCCGGTATGGCCGGCGGGTGCAGATTCGTGATCTTGCGCAACGCGTGATTTATGCCCTGTCAGCCGGTGCGCAGCGCATCGATCTGCCACTGCCCTTCACCATTGAGCAGCAAGGCAGTCAGACGATTCAGCGGCCGCAGGAACTGCTGCTGATCCTCCGCACGCTCATGACGACGCTCAATGGCGCAAAATATCAGGGCAAGGTGCCGATCGCGGAAGGCGTCGAAGCATTTCTGTTCGATCGACACGGGCAGGGGATTCTCGCTCTGTGGGATCGCGGCAGCAGCTCCAGCGTCAAGCAGCTTGCGCTCAACCTCGGCGAGCATCCAGCGATGATCGACCTCTGGGGCAATGTAACGCCGCTTCCCCGAACGCGTGGCAGCAGCGACAGCGTTCAATTGTCGATCGGATCGATGCCCATGTTTCTGTGCGATATCGATGGGCCACAGGCCCAGCTTCGCGCCAGCGTGGCGATCGATCAGCCATTGCTTGAATCCAGCTTCCGCCCTCACCAGCGGCACATCACCTTCGTCAATCCAAACGGTCAGCCAATCGCCGGCACGCTGCACCTTCGCGTGCCTGCGGGATGGACGGTCAATCCGCCGATCTTTAATTTCAGTCTTAACGGTGGCGAGAAGTTCGATCGCGAGATTACGTTGTCGTTCCCCTACAACAGCTTCGCCGGCGCCAAGATCCTCAACTGCGATTTTGCGGTACAGGGGATCGCGAATTCCAAATTTACCGTGCCCGTTGAGACGCGATTGGGGCTCTCCGATGTCGGCATGCAGACGCTGGCGCTGCGCGATGGCGATGATGTGATTGTCCAGCAGATGGTCAGCAACTACGGCGAGCAGCCGATCAATTACAGCGCCTTCGCACTCGTCCCCGACCAGGCCCGCCAGGAACGACTGGTCAGCAATCTTGCGCCCGGGCAAACGATCATCAAAGCTTATCGCTTCACCCACGTCCAGCGAAAACCGAGCGCGACCGTCCGCGTCGGACTTCACGAGATGAACGGGGTTCGCGTGCTAAACGATGAAGTTCCGATTCAGTGAATGGATTCACAGCACTTCCGTCGCCCTCGGATAGCTCCCCAGCGCAGTCAATTGCAGACAATGCTGGCGCGCTTCGGAAATGGCTTTGCGCATGTTCTCATCATCCTGATGTCCCTGCGCATCGATGAAGAAATAATATTCCCAGTTCACCTTCTTGCTGGGGCGCTTCTCGATGTCGGTGAGGTTGATGCCATTCTCTTTGAACACATCGAGCACTTCCGCCAGCGCGCCGGGCTTATGCGCAGTCGTAAACATGATCGCCGTCTTATCGTCGCCGGTCTTGCGCGCTCCTTCGCGGCCAATCACGAAGAACCGCGTTTCGTTATCCGGATCGTCTTCGATGTTCTCGTACAGCACGCGCAGGCCATGAAACTGGCAGGCCAATTTGCTGCCAATCGCGGCGACACCGGAGTTCTGCGACGCAAGCTCGGCCGCCTTGCTGGTGCTGGCGGCTGGCTGAACATCTCGATCCTTGGCCATCGCCGAGAGCCATTTTCGGCACTGGCTGAACACCTCAGGCTTGGAATAGATCGTTTTGATCTGCTCCCATGGATCGCGCGCAAGCAGATTGTGATGGATCGTGACCTTCACTTCCGCACAAATGCGCGCCGAGCTGTTGAGGAAGGCATCGAGCGTGTCAATGACGCCGCCGTGCAGGCTGTTTTCGACTGGCACCAGGCCGTAGTCGATGTGTCCGCGGACCACTTCGTCAAACACGCTGGGGATATCAGCCAGCGGAACGTGCGTAACGCTGCTGCCGAATTTCTGCACCGACGCCCAATGCGAAAAGGTCCCCGTCGGGCCGAGGAATCCAATCCGCAATGGCTTTTCGAGGGCAAATGAGCCGCTCATCAGCTCCCGATAGACCGCTTCGAGGCAACGATCCGGCAGCGGCCCGCCATTGAGCTTTCGGACCTTGTCCAGAACCATTTTCTCGCGATCGGGCGAATAGATCGGTGCGTTGTGCTGCTGCTTGAGCTTCCCGATCTCGACGACGATGCGCGCACGATCGTTCAGCAGGGTCACGATTTTGTGATCCAGCTCGTCAATCTTTGTGCGCAGGGCTGCGAGCGCTGCGTCGGGCGTTTCTCCAGATGAAGGCACGGACATGGCGATGGTTGTATCGTTGCCGGCTGGCGCGGTCAAAGCGCGATCACCGCTTGATGCGGGCGCTGCCTCCCTTGGCAACGTGCATCAGTTCTTCCAGATCGATCTGGCTGGTGTCGCCGCGGGTGGTCTGCAGCAGCGCGCCATGAGCGGCGCCCAGATCAACACATTCCTGCGGCGTCTTGCCGTTCAAGAACCCATAGGCAAACCCGCTTGAAAACCCGTCGCCGCCGCCGACGCGATCTTCGATTTCAAGATTGTCGTAGCGCTTCGATTCATAGAACTGACCATCGTGCCACAGAATGGCTGACCAGTTGTTGACCAGGCCGCTCTTGACCTCGCGCAGCGTCGTGCCGACGACTTTGATATTGGGATAGGTTTTGACGACCTTTTCGACCATTTTCTTGTAAGCACGGGTATCGAGAGCCGAGAGATTCTCATCAACGCCTTCCACATCGAATCCCAGGACCTTCTGGAAATCCTCTTCGTTTCCGATCAGGCAATCCATGTACTGCACCAGCTCGGCGGTTGTCTGGCGGGCCTTCTCACTTTTCCAAAGCTTTGATCGGAAGTTGAGGTCATAGCTGACGATGGTGCCTGCTTCGCGCGCCGACATCAGCGCCTCTTTGCACACCGCTGCAGTTCCATCGGATAATGAAGTGAAAATACCGCCCGTGTGCAGCCAGCGCACGCCCTGGGAGAAGGCTTTTTTGAAATCGATCATCCCCGGCTTGAGATTCATGGCGGCCGAGTGACCGCGGTCGTACATCGTGACGCTGGCGCGCACGCCGGTGCCAACTTCAGTAAAGTTAAGACCTACGCGGTCGGCGCGACCAACGCCGTCGTACTTCACAATCGCCATATGGCTCATGTCCATGCCGACCGATCGGCCATGGTTCAAAATGATCCGGCCAACGGGGTTGTCCACAATGCGGCTCAGGAAGCCGGTTCGCAGTCCCAAGCGTGACAATGCATAGGCGACGTTGTACTCGCCGCCACCCACCCATACTTCCAGCGTCGGACTGAATTCAATGCGACCATGCTCAGGCGGAGAAAGGCGAATCATGCATTCGCCGAGGCTCATCAAGTCATATTTGGAGTTTTCAACCGATCGAATCTTCAACATGGATCATCCTTCTTAGGAAATCGTGAAACGAGCTCTCAAGATTCGCCCGTTGCGGGCGATTTGTCAAAGTGCGCGTGTGGCTTGGTCGGCGCCAGCGGTGGCGACTATGATGAAACAGGCGATTGAGAAAGTGAAATGATAATGGCAAATCGAATGAATCCCATCGAAGTGCTCCAGAGCCTGGGGATTGAGGCTGGATCAACTTCAACGACTGGTGGACAGATTATTGCAGTCCGATCTCCAATTGACGGTCGGGTTTTGGCAGATTTGCCTGTGGACGCTCCGGCATCCATCGATGGTGCCATCGACCATGCTGCCGAGGCCTTCAAAACTTGGCGCAATATGCCAGCGCCCAAGCGCGGCGAATTCGTCCGCCGACTGGGCGAAAAGCTTCGTCAGCGCAAATCCGATCTGGCGGCATTGGTCTGCTGGGAATGCGGCAAGATCTATCAGGAAGCGCTCGGCGAAGTGCAGGAGATGATCGACATTTGCGATTTCGCGGTCGGCCTTTCGCGGCAGCTTTATGGCCTTACTATCGCCAGCGAACGGCCGGGTCATCGCATGATGGAGCAATGGCTGCCCCTTGGGCCGATCGGTGTCATCACGGCATTTAATTTTCCCGTCGCCGTCTGGGCATGGAATGCAATGATCGCACTCGTTTGCGGCGACTGCGTGGTTTGGAAGCCTTCGGAGAAAACGCCGCTGTGCGCCATCGCCTGCCACAACCTGGCGGCGGACGTCATAAAGGAAATGAAGGAGGTGCCGAGCGGCGTATTGAACGTCGTGCTGGGCATTGGCCCATCAGCCGGCCAGCGGATCGCGGCAAGCGAAAAGTTGCCCTTGATTTCCGCAACGGGATCGGTGGCCATGGGACGCGCGGTTGCCCAGACCGTAGCGGCGCGGCTGGGGCGATCGCTGCTCGAACTGGGCGGAAACAACGGGATGATTCTCACCCCCTCGGCCGATTTAGAAATGGCGATTCGCGCCATCACGTTTGCCGCCGCCGGGACGTGCGGGCAGCGATGCACGACGCTTCGCCGGTTGATCGTCCATCAATCCATCCTGCGAAAGGTGACGGACCGGCTCGTGGCGACGTTCAGTCGATTGCGGATTGGCAATCCTCTGGAAGATGGCGTGCTGGTTGGTCCATTGATCGATGAACCGGCAGGTCAGCGCATGGATGCGGCACTTGCCGTGGCAACAAGCCAGGGCGGCAAGCTGCATGGCGGTGGACGCGTGAAGGAAAACGTGCCGGCCGGCGGCGTTTATGTTCGCCCGGCCACCGTCGAAATCGGCCGAGCCGCGCCAATTACCTGCGAGGAAACCTTCGCACCGATCTTGTATGTCATGGGCTACGAGAAGCTCGACGAGGCAATCGAGATTCACAATGGCGTTCCCCAGGGGCTTTCGTCGGCGATCTTTACCGCCGATGTTCGCGAGGCCGAGCAATTTCTTTCGCCGGCCGGTTCCGATTGCGGAATCGCCAATGTAAACATCGGCACCAGCGGCGCGGAAATTGGCGGAGCATTTGGTGGCGAAAAATGGACCGGCGGCGGCCGCGAATCAGGCTCCGATGCCTGGAAGGCCTACATGCGCCGCGCGACCAACACGATCAATTACTCGCGCGATTTGCCGCTGGCGCAGGGGATAAATTTTGACCTGTAGAACCAAGTTCTTCTCGGAGAAAACAATGCATCGATTCAAGCATGTGTTGGCCTTATGCGTGGCGATTCTTGCAGTCGCATCGATAACAAGCGACGCCGCCGAGCAGGCGCGCAATGAGGCAGGCTTCGTCTCAGTCTTCAATGGCCACGATCTGACCGGTTGGAGTTATGGCCGATGGGGAAACGTCGCCAACAAGGTGAATAAAAGGATACGCGGCCAAGGATGGCATTCTTTACTGCACCGCCACCGACGGTGGGGATCTGTTTCTCGACAAGGAATACAGCGATTTCGATTTTCAGTTCGAATTCAAGCTCACCAAGGCCGCCAACAATGGCGTCGGCATCCGCTCCCCCGCTCGCGGCGATTCCGCCTACACCGGCATGGAAATCCAGGTTCTCGATGACGACGATCCGGCCTACAAAGACCTCCGAGCCGTCCAATATTGCGGATCAATTTATGACATCGTGGCAGCCAAGCGCGGACATCTGAAGCCGGTCGGCGAGTGGAACTCCGAAGAGATCAGGGCGGTCGGCCCGCATGTGACCATTCGCCTCAATGGCGCGACGATCGTCGATGCGAACCTGGATCAAATTCAAGACCCGCACATCCTTCGCTTCCATGGCGGCCTGCATCGCAAATCCGGCCGGATCGGATTTCTGTGGCACTGGAGTCGGGTTGATTTTCGGAATCTGCGGATCAAGGACCTGTCGGAAAAGAGTGAAAAACATTGATCGATCCGGTAAAACCGCGCGAACATGGATCAATTTGCGGTCATCATGCCAGCCGCCGGGCGCTCGGCGCGCTTTGGCGGGCCGAAGAATAAGTTGTTTGAAGAGATTGCGGACGTCACCGTTTTTCGCCGAGCCCTCGATGCGTTTCTGCGGCGCAAGGACGTCGCGTGCATTGTCATTGCGACTGGGCCGGGACAAACGCCATCCGATTTTCTTGGAGACCAATCCTCGCCTGATTCCCGACTTATCTTCACGCCTGGCGGCAGCAGCCGAGCCGAGAGCGTGTTTCGTGCGTTGAAGCAAGTGCCTGAAAGAATCGGGTGGGTGGCTGTTCACGACGCGGCTCGTCCGCTGATTTCGCAAAACTTGATCGATCGCACGTTTGCCGCAGCACTGCAACACGGCGCCGCGGTTCCCGCGCTGGCCGTTCCATGGACGATCAAACAAGCGACCGGTCCCCTGCCGGCCAAGGTCCAGCGAACGCTCCCGCGGCATGAATTGTGGGCGATGCAGACCCCACAAGTGATGCGACGAAAGGATTTACTTGCCGCTTATGAACGCTCTGCGGTTTCGCTTGAGCAGGTGACCGATGACGTGCAATTGCTCGAATTGGCCGGGAAGGACGTCTGGCTCGTCGAAGGCGAAGAGCGGAATTTGAAGATTACGACGCAAACCGATTTGCAGATTGCGCGGATGCTTGTGGCCGCGGATGAGAAGCAGTCCATGACGTGAGTGCGTGGTTGAATTCAAACCCATCTCATCGACCGCTCAACCGCTTTTTTCCATCCTTCAAGCAGTCGCTGGCGCGTTGAATGTTCCATCGTCGGGGTCCAAATTTTGTCGGCCTGCCAGGCAGCGCGCAAATCATCGAGTCCCCTGAAAAACCCTGCCGCGAGTCCCGCGGCATAGGCTGCACCGAGCGCCGTCGTCTCCGTCACTTTCGGCCGCACGACGGGCACATTGAGCACATCGGCCTGGAACTGCATCAGCAGATCGTTACGCGCCATGCCGCCATCGACGCGCAACGATGAGAGAGACACGTTTGAGTCTTTCCTCATCGCATCGAGCACGTCGCACGTTTGGTACGCACTGGCTTCGAGCACGGCGCGAGCGAGGTGTCCTTTGTTTGCGTAACCCGTCAATCCGGCAACGATGCCGCGTGCATCGGATCTCCAATAGGGAGCAAAAAGCCCGGCGAAGGCCGGTACAAAATAGACGCCACCGTTGTCGGCGACGCTTCGCGCGAGCATTTCAATGTCGGGCGAGCTTGCGATCAGGCCGAGATTGTCGCGCATCCATTGCACGAGCGAGCCGGCGATGGCAATCGAGCCTTCCAAAGCATAACAGGCGCGCTCGCGATTGATCTGATAGGCAACGGTCGTGAGCAATCCGCTCTTTGATTGGATTGGCGAAGTTCCGGTGTTGAGCAGCATGAAACAGCCGGTGCCATAGGTATTTTTTGACTCACCGGGCTTGAGGCAGGTCTGGCCGACAAGGGCGGCCTGCTGATCTCCCAGGCAGCCGCAGACGGGAATTTCTGC
>JANWHF010000062.1 GCA_025450555.1 Tepidisphaeraceae bacterium
GCATGCCTTCGACGAGTTCGACGGTGGTGTCGAGGCTCTTGCCCTCTTCGACGGTGATGACGCCGTCTTTGCCGACCTTTTCCATGGCCTCGGCAATGAGCTTCCCGATCTGCTCGTCCTGGTTGGCCGACGAGGTGCCGACCTGCGCGACTTCGCGAGTGCTATCGACCTTCTTGCTCATCCGGCCCAGCTCTTCGACAATCGCTTCGACCGCGAGCTGGATGCCGCGCTGAATCTGCGTGGGATTCGCGCCGGAGGCGACGTTGCGCAGGCCTTCGGCGAAGATCGCTTCGCCATATACGGTGGCGGTGGTGGTTCCGTCGCCGGCGACCGTGCTGGTCTTGCTGGCCACTTCCTTCACCATCTGCGCGCCCATATTTTCATACGGGTCTTCCAGCTCGATTTCCTTGGCGACGGTCACGCCGTCCTTGGTGACGGTGGGCGAGCCGAAGGATTTTTCGAGCACGACGTTGCGCCCCGAAGGGCCGAGCGTTACTTTTACGGCCCTGGCGAGCTTGCGCACGCCGCGCAACAGCGACTCGCGCGCCTGCTGATCGAATTCAATTTGTTTTGCTGCCATGTCTTCACTCCAGAATTCTTATTGATTGCGGCCGGGCCAGTGGCTTTCGCCCATCCCGGCTGATGTCTTTTTCAAAAGCGAAGTTGCGAATCGCTTATTCCACGACGGCCAGAATATCATCCTCGCTCATGATGAGGATTTCTTCACCATCCAGCTTGATTTCGGTGCCGGCATAGCTGGTGAAGATGACTTCGTCGCCCTTGCGGACGGTGAAGGGCGCCTTCTCGCCGTTATCGAGGCGCTTGCCATCGCCGACAGCCAGGACCTTGCCGCGCTTGGGCTTTTCCTTGGCGCTGTCGGGAAGCACGATGCCGCTCTTGGTTTTGCTTTCGGCCTCGACGCGCTTGACGAGGATCTTGTCACCGAGTGGGCGAAGTTTTGCCATGTCTACTCCTTTACGAGTGTTGAAATTCGAGTCGTTTCAATTTATTGGAAAAGAGGCCCCGCGCCGTCCTTCCATCACATTCCGATTTATCTGTCAACTGGTCTTTAAAAGAATCTCATCCACGATTCTGCGGCCATCGACTTTCGTGATATCGCCGCAGCACCCGCGCCAGCGTGTCCAGCAGCAGGTTGCAATCCACCGGCTTGCTCAACACGCTGAACACATGCATTCCCAAAGCCTCGCGAAGCAGGTGGCTGTTCAAGTCGCCGGCCAGCAGAATCGCCGGCGGCGCCTTGGCCATCTCCCGCATCAGTTTGATGACCTGCATTCCGCCCAGTTGGGGCATCTGCTGATCGAGAACCGCCGCATGAATCGGCTGCCGTTCGATCAACTGCAACGCTTCACGCCCGCTCCGCGCCGAAAGCGTCTGCACGCCTTGCGGCTCAAGCAGGCCCCGGACGGTTTGATGCCACCCCTCCTGATCGTTGGCCAGCAGCACCGTAAAGCGGTTTGAAGAGGCGACGTTGGTCATAAACAACTGGGCTGGAACGCTCCAGGCCTCGACGGGGCTTAATAACAAGAGATGTACCAGACAAGAGGCTGGAAACCAGAAGCTGGAGACAAGTGTAAGGCTTGTTAAATAAAAGATTTAAAGCAGTGATGGTGGTGGTCCAAATGAGCCGCGCCCTGGGCAGGCATGAGGCGATTTCTGCCAAAGGGAGCGGTAGGGGATTCTTTCGCTGCCAGAGTGGCAGAAGCCGGGAGATGCACTTTCTTAAAGAACGCAGGGCCCCAGCCAGGTCAGAACGGCATCGATTTTCCGGGCAGGTGAAAGCGCAGCATCGTGAGGGCCATCTTCGCGGAGCGGTCGCGGATCATTTCGCGGTCGCCGGGGAAAAAGAAGGTGCGCGCGTGGACTTGAGGGGCGGAGCCATGAGTGGACGTCATAATCGGCACCGGCTCTTCTCCCCCTCTCCCGGTACTCCGGGGGAGGGCTGGGGTGGGGGTCGTGATTGGCGGATGGCCCCCACCCTGACCCTCCCCCGGAGTACCGGGAGAGGGAACTGGCACCCGGTCGTCGGTGGTGGCAAGTGCGATGCAGACGGTGCCGACGGGTTTGGTTGGCGTGCCGCCGGTCGGACCGGCGATGCCGCTGATGGCCAGTGCGGCTTTCGCTTGCGCGCGCTCCAGCGCGCCGAGTGCCATCGCTTTGGCAACTTCTTCAGAGACCGCGCCGTGCTGGCGAATCAGTTGCGGATCGACTCCGAGCAAATCAGCTTTCGCTTCATTGGAATAGGTGATAAAGCCGCGATGGAAGTAGCCGCTGGATCCGGAAAGGTCAGTCAGCATTTTAGCGAGCAAGCCGCCGGTGCAGGATTCGGCGGTGGTGACGGTAAAGGGCGAGGCGCCGGCGGGAAGTTTCGCGTTGATTGTGAAAAGTTGGTTCGCGACCACTTCCTGAAGCGTCTGATCATCCTGGCCGTAGATCAAATCACCCAACGCCAAGCGGCATTCGCTTTCGATTCGAGCGAGTTGGTTACTCGCTTGCTGCATCGAATCGAAGCGTGCATTGATGCGAAGCGAAACCACGCCGGCCGAGACGGTCGTCCCGACTGACGGATTCCGATCGCGATGCATCAGCGGGCCGAGGCGTTCGGCGATCGCGCTTTCTCCCAATCCAAACGTGTGAAGCGTGCGCGACAAAATCACGGCACCGCCGGATCGCGCTTGCAGTTCTGGCAGCACACTGGTCTGAAACATCTTCTTCATCTCTTTGGGAACGCCGGGCATGACGTAGACTTCACATTGCTTCCCATCGCTGCGATTTAGCGTGGTCTTAATGCCCGCTGCAGTGCCTGCATGATTGAAGATCATCGAAGCTCCGCGCGGGATCATCGCCTGAATTCGATTGATGGGCGGCATGGGCCTACTGCGCTGGGCGAAGAAGTTTTCCAGCTCCGCCAGCCAGGTGCTATTCGGCTCCAAAGGCTCGTTCATCACCGCGGCCAACGCTTGTCGAGTCAAATCATCTTCGGTCGGCCCGATGCCGCCGCTGATGAGCACGACATCCGATAACTGCGCCGATTCGCGAACAGCCGACTCAATTTGAAGCTGATCATCGCCGATGGTAAGGTGGCGAAGTATTGTGCAGCCTATTGCTGCGAGCTGTTGGCTCAGCCAGGCTGAATTGGTATCAATGGTTTGCCCGAGAACCAGTTCGTCGCCGATGGAAAGGATGATGCCGGTCATGAGGCGAGCATTGTGCGACCGGCCGGTAAGAATTTCCAATTGATTAAAATGGAGTAAAAGCCGCGCGTGATCGGCTATAATGAAGTGCGCTGATCGCGCACGGCATATTCAACGAATCGCGTTTCGGGGCTCGCCACTAGTTTATGTGAAATGATTTTCGCAATCCTGGGGCAGCACCGGGAATAGAACTGCGTCTCCCTGGAGTTTGGTCAATTTAGTAACTTTTAGACGTGCTCACACTTCTTGTATTACAAGGCCCCGACAAAGGTCGGCGCTATGAACTTCCGGACGCGCCGGCACTGGTCGGACGCGAGAGCCGCAGTCTCCCCCTCACCGACAACACCGTTTCCCGCCGACATTGTGAGCTGCTCCCTGAAGACGGCCAGTGGATCGTGCACGACAAGGGCAGCGCCAACGGCACCTACGTCAACGGCACACGCGTGAACGGAACTGCAGCGTTAAAGGTGGGCGATCAGCTTCGCGTCGGCCGCACGCTGATGGTCTTTGGCGCGCAGCCGGGCATCACTCGCAGCAGCAGCGGCAGCGTGACATTGACGGGCGAAGAAGGCATGGACAGCGCCATCATGGCCACTGTCTCCTCAAACGAAGATTCGCTGGTGCTGGCGGTCCCTGAGCCGGCCGCGGCGGCGATGGTCAACCTCAAGGTGCTCTATCAACTCGGTGCGGCGCTGGGCAGCAGCTTCAACGTGGACCAGGTGCTTGAAGTGATCATGGACCTGATCTTCGAGCATATCAAAGCCGATCGCGGCATCGTGCTGCTGGTCGATGAGAACAACGAGCTGACTCCGAAGATCGTCCGCACCCGCGAGGAAGGTGAAAACCGCCTGCCATCGGAAGACGGAAAATCCAACGGGGAGCAAATTCACGCTTCGCGGACGATCATCAACCATGTGCTGCAGACGGGCGAAGGGGTCCTCTCCAGCAACGCGATGGCCGACCGGCGCTTCAACAAGGGCAAGAGCGTTCACAGCTTGGGCATCCGCTCGGCCCTCTGCATTCCCATCAAGGCGCGCAAGCTGACCGACAAGGGCGGCTATGAAACGATCGGCGTCATCTACATCGACAGCTCGGTCAAGAATTACACCTATGCTCCCGAGCAGCTTCGCCTGCTGACGGCCATTGGTGGCCAGGCGGGCATGGCCATCCAAAACGCCAAGCTCTATCAGGCCCAGTTGCAGGCCGAGCGCCTCGCAGCCGTCGGCGAAACCACCGCCGCCCTTTCGCATTCGATTAAGAACATCCTTCAGGCCCTCCGAGGCGGAGCGGATGTGGTTGAGATGGGGCTGAAAGGCAACAACGTCGTGCAGGCCTCCAAAGGCTGGCGCATCGTCGATCGAAACCTCGACAAGATTTATCAGCTCACGCTCAACTTGCTGGCTTACAGCAAGCAGCGCGAGCCGCAGCTCGAGATGGTCAACCCGAGAAAGCTTATCGACGAATGCCTTGAGCTGGTCGCGCAAGTTGCAAACGAGCGCGGCGTGATGGTGGTCGGCGATGTCGATCGCACGCACCCTGCCGTTCCGATGGACCCATCAGGCATGCATCAGGTCATCATGAACCTGCTGAGCAACGCTCTCGATGCGGTCGAGCCCAAAGCCGGGCTGATTCGAATTGAATGTCGATACGATGAAGAGAACAAGCAGTCGATCATCGAGGTGGTGGACAACGGCGCAGGCATTCCGCCGACGATGATGAAACACATGTTCGAGCTGTTCCACTCGACCAAAGGCAACCGCGGCACCGGCCTGGGCCTGGCGGTCGCCAAGAAAATCGTTGAGGAACACGAAGGAACCATCTCCGTCCGGAGTTCGCCCGCCGAAGGCAGCACCTTCACGATCCACCTGCCGGTCTATCACACTAATCTCACCGATCCGTCGCAGACGCATGGGCCGGCCGCGCGGCATTAGGCGCGGTTTTGCTGAAATGAGTGTAGACGCGAGGGGCGCTCAACTTTTGCGCCAAGGACGCCAAGGAGCCAAGGACGCCAAGAAGAATTATAAAAAGAATTCCTTGGCGATCTTGGCGCACTTGGCGGTCTTGGCGCAAAAGTAAGAGCATCTCGCGGTCGCCCGCATATCAGCAAATCGCCTGAGATTGCAATTGGGCATCTCCTGCTGAACACTTACCGGATATGGCTGATCTGCTGCTTGTTTCTTCACCTGCGCCGGGCATCATCGTTATTTCCCTCAACCGCCCCGATAAGCGTAACGCGTTGAGTATTGCGTTAATCGATCAAATCACCGAAGCGGTAGTCGCGTGTGCCGGAGATCGGTCCTGCCGGGCCATCATCTTGAGTGGCCAGGGGCCGAGCTTTTGCGCGGGACTGGATTTGAAGGAAGCGTCAATTTCTGGCCATTCGGAACGATCGGCACGGGCGCTGGAGCGGATGTATCGGGCGATCTGTCAATCGCCTGCTATCACCATCGCGGCCGCCCATGGCGCAGCGATGGGCGGCGGCGCGGGATTACTGTCGGCATGTGACCTTGTTGTCGCGGCGGAAGACCTGAAGCTCAGCTACCCGGAAGTCAAACGCGGCCTGATCGCGGCCCTCGTCACGTGCCTGCTGCGACGCCAACTCAGTGATCGAAAGGTGCGGGAATTGATTCTTCTCGGCCAAGCCATTTCGGCGCAGACGGCGCTGGATATGGGAGTGGTCACGCAGGTTTGCCCCGCCGCATCTTTGATGCCCTCAGCACTGCATCTTGCGCAGGAAGCTTGTCTTGGAGCCCCCGGCGCGATCGCACGAACCAAGCAGCTCCTCGACGACCTGGCCTATCGTCCGCTCGAAGAAGATTTGCAGATTGCCATGGGCTATCACCTGTCGGCTCGAAACGCCGACGAGGCGGAAGAGGGCATCGCGGCCTTCCTCGAAAAGCGCCCGCCGAAATGGGGGCAGCGCCGGCAGTGAATAGTTGAACCGCACTGAAACGCGCAATGGAGGGCGTCGCGGGCGCAGCATCTTTAGTAGTCTGTCGCGAAGATCGTTGGCCAGCAGTGATGCGCAAAACCGCAGATGATCGAAAAGAGCCGCGCACGAAGTAAGCGAATTGACGCAGTCTCGCGCGAATCCGCTTACTTCGTGCGCGGCTCTTTCATTCTTGCTCCACTCGCGGCGTGCCGTGAGCGACGCACGCGACGACTCCAAAATGCATGCGACAAGCGGCGCGTTGGGTGGGGCTCACATCCCCGTGACCGGCTGCGCATGGGCCGCTGAACCGGGCGTGGGCTCAATCTCCACGCCAAGCCCGGTCGATCCGCGCTGCGCGAAGCTCAAGGCGAAGGTGAGGGCGTGGATGCCGGGTGAAAGATCGACGTCCATCTCCGTTGCGGGCTCGGCATGCTTGCCATCAATCCAAATCGCGAC
>JANWHF010000063.1 GCA_025450555.1 Tepidisphaeraceae bacterium
GCAAAGGCGAACAGCGCGGCACCGGCCTCGGACTCGCCATCTGCAAAGAAATTATCGAACACCACAAGGGGCGGATCGATGTGCAGTCGGAGATGGGGAAGGGGACGACGTTCAGCATTTACCTGCCGGCTCGGCAGTGAGGGCTTCTCGATTGCGCCAAGGACGCCAAGAAGCCAAGAACGCCAAGGAATTCAATTTAGCATGATCAATGAAGTATTAGGATTGCTCATCAACTTCAACGTCCCGATCCTGAAGGATGGCGTCCGGCGAATCGTACAGTCACAGCGCTAAACCCAAGTCTCTTCTTGGCGCCCTGGCTCCTTGGCGCACTTGGCGCTACACCAAGAACCTCTAATCTGCTGGCACGCATCGACCACTCGCCCAGCAGCGAAGCTCGGCTACTTTTTCCTTCATCGTCACCGAGAGCGGCGGCGAGCGGCGCAGCGCTTCGATGATTTGAGGCGTGCACAGTTCTTTCCCGGCGGCAAACGCATCGTGCAGGGCGGAAATAATCGCCTGCTCGATCTCGGCTCCACTGAAACCCTCAGAAGCCTCGGCGATTTGTCCAATATCGAAGTTTTTGGGATCGCGCTTGCGCTTGCGCAGATGGATGGCGCAAATTGTCGCTCGCGCTTCGAGGTTTGGGAGATCAACGAAGAAGATTTCGTCGAAGCGCCCTTTTCGCAGCAGCTCGGGTGGAAGCGCCTCGATGTCGTTGGCGGTGGCGATGATGAAAACAGGGGCGGTGTGTTCCTGCATCCAGGTCAGCAGCGCGCCGAACATGCGCTTGGAAAGCCCGCCGTCGGAGCTTTGGCTGGCGGCTGACGCGAATCCCTTTTCGATTTCGTCGATCCACAGCACGATCGGCGACATGCGCTCGGCCTGTTGCAACGCCTCGCGGAGGCGTCGCTCCGATTCGCCGATGTACCGGTCATAAAGCGCGCCGACGTCCATTCTTAAGAGCGGCTGCCGCCAGGCGGTGGCGACCGCCTTGGCCGCCAGGCTTTTTCCCGCGCCCTGCACGCCCAGCATCAGCAATCCGCGCGGCGGAGGCAGACCAAACGCCGCCGCCTCGTCGCGGAACGATCCCTGCCGGTCCGCGAGCCAGGCCTTCAGTCGTCCCAAGCCGCCGATTTCGTCGATATTCACCGGCGAATCGACAAAATCCAGCAACCCTTCGCTGCCGATCATCCGGCGCTTCGCAACAAGTATAGTGTTGATATCGTTCGCATCGAAACGGTGGTCGTTCAGCACCGCCTCAATGATGACCTGTCTTGCCTGGCGGCGGCTGAGGCCGCGCAGATTTTTAACGATAAGCTGCAGCTCGGCCCGCGAAAGATCGATGATCAGCCGCTGCTCTTCATTAAGCTTCTGGACCGTCTGGCCCACCAGGGCTGAAAGCTCTTCTTCGTCGGGAAAGGAAATGCGGAATTCGGTGCTGATCGCGCGGATGACGCGCGGCAATTCCCCAGAGTCGATCAGCACCGTCAGTCCGCCACGATTGCCGACGTGCTCAATTGCCTCGCGCAGGATACGCAGCGTCTTGTCGTCCTTAAGGAATCCGCCGATGTCGATCAGCACGTAGATGCCGGCATCATGCTGCTTATAGGTGATGTGATAGAGCGCCGCGGCCGGATGCTGGCTGTCGGGGACGATCGGGCTTCCCGCCAGCAATCCTTCGCGCAAGCCCTGTGTGCTGGTCCACTCCCAAAGATTCCGCGATTGATCGATGGCAATCTCGCGCAGCAGAACCAGCGCGTATTCCTCTTCCACCGTGTTGACCACGATGCAGGAATGCCGGCAGACAATCAGTCGTTTCAATTCCTCTTGATCGGACATACGCCCTCTTTTTCGCGGGAGAGATAAGCCTAAGCGGATTGGGGGCCAAAATACAGCCTTTTTGGTACGGTTTGATCCCTCCGGCCATGTTATCGGACTCAAGCCGAGGGCGTCCGATAACCGATAGACGGTCTTGAGAGATACTTCAGGAGGCCGGATGTCAGTGACCGTCGATCATGAGACGTTGGAAATCGAAGATCTGGGTTTTCGCACCGTCGGGCAGGTTCTAACCCACGTGCAGCGGCCCAATCGGCTGGTGATCAATCTTCTGATCGACGGCGAAGAGCCCGATCTGGACATGATCGGCTCCGTCAAGCGGTCGCCCATTGCCGGCCATACGATTTTCATTGAAACGGCCGAGCCAAAGCAGATCGCACTGGACGCTCTCGATGAAGTCGAGCAGCAGCTCAGCGAAGCCGATCGGCTCAAGTCGGATGCGGTCGAGCTGCTGCAGATCGGCTCAGTCGAAAAGGCCATGCAGAAGCTCAGCGGCTGCTTCAGCACCTGGCAGAATGCCCAGCAATCGGTGGTGAAGACGGCTCAATTGCTGAGGATCGATCTTGATTCGATGCGGGTGGATGGATCCACTTTGTCTGAAATGGTCGATGAATTTGCCACGCAGCTTCGCCAGATCAAGGCTACTCTCGAGAGCCGGGATTTTGTCGCCCTCTCCGACATTCTCACCTACGAAACCACGCAAACCAACGAGCGCTGGCGGCAAGCGCTTGATGCCCTCCGCCAGCGCATTGGACTCTAGTTTGACTCACATCGTCCGTTCGGAGCGATGCCTGCGAGGGCGCTGCAGAGAATCAGCAGATATCCAATCAATAAGCTCCATCCGGGAATACTGTAGAAGAAGTAGAATTGGTGAATCGCGCTGCCCTTTACGCCGAAGGGCATGATGAATCCTAAAAGAATCAGCAGCAACCCAGCCCAGGCGAACAGCCGAAAGTTTCCCACTCCAGATTTTAGCACGACAGCGGCCCCAAGCGCATTGACCAGAACCGCCAAAACCAAATGCCTCGTGTTGGTGTCGGGGCTGAAGGCCAATGCGATCGTAATCAGGCCGGCCCATTCCATCGCCAGCAGCGATTTGAATGGAAATTGGTCTTGTATGCGGGCCGTTGGCCATCGCCACATCGAAAACTTTCTGAATCGGTACATGGATTGAACGACAGCCAGGCAGAGGGCGCCAACGCCGGCCGCTACAAGCAGGATTTGAGAATGAGCCAGACCGCGCGGTTTCAGCACTCGAGCCAGCATGCTGGTGACCGACACGCTCAGGCTGTCGCCGATGTCGTGCACTTTGATTGAATGCGAAGCGTCAGGCGAGATTCCAATCCATCGCAACAATCCACCCATTGAAACGCGCAGGCATCGAAGATCCTCATGCCACCCCAGCACGATCGCGGGTGCAAGAGCAAAGAAAATAGAGCCCAGGATCATCGCAACGGCGGCCGTCCATCTTCGACGAACTATCAGCAGCGGCAGCGCCACAATCGGCAGATATTTGATGTTAAAGGCAAGCGCCAGCGCCAATCCCGACACCACCGGCTTCTCGTCGAGATACCACAACGCCAGCGTAAACATCAGCAGCATGATGGGATCCGTTTCCAACATGGTCAGGACCGCCCGAAGTTCGTTCTCACTCAAAAGGGTCACCAGCAGTGCCGCGATCCATGGGGCCGCGGCATTTTGAATCCCCAATCGCCAGAGCATCGCGCGCGTCCCCAGCAGGACCGAGACGAGCAGTGCGAACACATTTATGACCAGCCAAACGTGAGCCGCGGTGAGAATCGAAAGACGCGACAGCGGCGCGCAGAGCACCGCAATCAACGGCGGATACACGTACATCTGCGAAGAATTGGGGCCGGCGGTGTAAATGTCGCGATGCAAGACGACGAATTGCCCCGCCTGGTAAAACGTGTGGAAATCGCCCAGGTGCCCGCCATGATCCTTTCGCTCATGGTGGATGTGGTAAAGCGCGAAATAGGCGAAGATGGCCAGAAGCAGCAGCTTGCAGACCCATGATGGCACAAAGCTGAGCGGACTGGTTGAATCGTGGGGATACTTGATCGCCGCGCGGATCGGCGCCTCTGGAGTCATTGTTGAATGTGCCTTCACCAGCGCCCGATACCGCGCTGCCATGATACCGCAATAACTCTGCCGATGCAGCGCCGCTGTACAATGACCGTTTTGTTGGCAAACTATTTTGCAGCAAGCGAAAGGGATTGAAGGACATGGCCCAGACGCACGAGATCGTTTTTCTTTTCGACGTCGATAACACGCTCCTGGACAATGACCGCGTGGTCGCCGATCTGGGGGCATATCTCGACAAGCAATTTGGCCACGAGCGCCGCGAGCACTATTTCTCGATTTTCGAGGAGCTGCGCCAGCAACTGGGGTATGCCGATTATCTGGGCGCGCTGCAGCGCTATCGCATCGCCCATCCGACCGATCCGGGATTGCTCAAGGTTTCCTCTTTCCTGGTGGATTACCCCTTTGCTAATCGGCTCTTTCCCAATTCGCTCGATGCCATCGCGCACTGCCAGAAGTGGGGGCCGGCGGTGGTGCTTTCGGATGGCGACGTGGTCTTTCAGCCGCGCAAGGTGGAGCGATCGGGAATTTATGAGGCGGTGGAGGGGCGCGTGCTGATCTACATTCACAAGGAGCAGATGCTGGCCGATGTGGAGGCGCGCCATCCGGCCAAGCATTATGTGCTGGTGGATGACAAGGTGCGCATCCTGACGGCCGTCAAGCAAATCTGGAAGGATAAACTGACGAGCGTTTTTCCCCGGCAGGGGCACTATGCAATGGATGCCGCTTCGGTGCGATCCTACCCGACGCCGGACATTACGGTGGAGCGCATCGGAGATTTGGTCGGCGTCGATTTTGGCAACAAGGTTGGCAAGTGACGGTAATCGGTGTGGGACGGGAAAACAGATTTCACGCACTCACAAGGGAAAAAATCATGCAACGACGCGAGTTTCTGGCTACATCGGCTGCCGTCGCCTTTGGGGCGGTGGCTTCCAATCTCAAAGGCGCTCCTTCTGAAACGCCAGCTCATCGGCAATTGTTCGAGCTGCGCACCTATCACTTTTCCTCAGCAGAAAAGCAGATGGCCTTCGAGCAGTTCCTCCAGCACGCGGCAGTGCCTGCCTACAACCGCGCCGGCATCGAACCGGTGGGCGTGTTCAAAATGCTGGCCAAGGATAATCCTGGCATGAAGCTCGAAGCCGATCCGATGCAGCTTTGGGTACTGCTGCCGCACAATTCTTTTGAGTCGGTTGCGACACTGGAAGCGCGTCTGGCCGAAGATCATGCATTTCAGACGGCCGGCGCAACAGTCCTGCGCGATTCGCGGCAAAACACCGCCTTCACCCGTTTCGAAAGCGATCTGCTCCTGGCGATGGAAGGCTCGCCGCACGTTGAAGTTCCCACGAAATCTGAAAGCCGCGTATTCGAGCTGCGTACTTACGAGAGTCGCAACGAGGATCGCGCCCGCAACAAGCTGGAAATGTTCAACGGCGGCGAATTCGCGATCTTCAATAAGGCGGGCATGCCCGGCATTTTCTATGGCGGCGCGATCATCGGCCAAAATCTGCCGCAGTTGACTTATATGGTCGTCCATGAAGACATGGCCGATTCGAAGAAGAATTGGCAGGCCTTTTTTGGCCATCCGGATTGGAAGAAGCTCAGCACCAATACCGGATACAAGGACAACGTCTCCAAGGTCATCGATCAGTTCCTACGGCCGGCCGGTGGCTCGCAGATTTAGAACTCTAAACAAACTGATACGCGGCAGATGAATTGGAGGGCGACGCGAGTGGAGCAAGAATGAAGGAGCCGCGCACGAAGTAAGCGGTTTGACGCAATGTTACGCTAATCCGCTTACTTCGTGCGCGGCTCTTTTAAGTCATCCACGATCCGTACTTGTCGGTTATTGTGAACTCGCGGCGGCAGAGGACTGCCGCCCTCCAGATCGACTCCTCATCATTATGATCTTTGCATTTCATTCGACGGGTTTTCGTACCGTGTTGCTGGCACTATGCGGATTTTTCATCCTTGCGCCGTCGCTCAGCGTGGCGCAGGACAAGTCGCAATCGTTGCTCACGACGCCTTGGCCCGCGACCGACGCACTCGGCCGGCAATTGCCGCTGTCGGATGAAGTCGGCCCGCCGCGGAGGGATCGCTTCGTCGGGATCTTTTATTTTCTCTGGCACAACGATCGCCAGCTCAAGGGCGATGGTCCTCGCGATATCTCAAAGATTCTCGCCGAGGATCCGCAAGCTCTGAAACACCCTGATTCGCCGCTCTGGGGGCCTTTCGGCTCGCCGCACTATTGGGGGCAGCCGCTTTTTGGTTATTACCTCAGCA
>JANWHF010000064.1 GCA_025450555.1 Tepidisphaeraceae bacterium
AGGTCTCTCAACAATAGTAAATCGTCGAAGTCGTCCGATTGTTGCAGTCGGATTTTCGCACGATGACCCAAAGTCCCTTCATTGTAGGCGTGAGCATCCATGTGATGGGCGATTAAAAATCGGGTTCGATCGGTAATGGTCCCCTCCAGGGCTTCCAAACCGGCTGCCACATGATCTGCGGGATCAATAGCCTTTCCGACATCGTGAAGCAGGGCGGCGGCAAGAAACTCTTCATCCCAAGGCCGCTGCTGGCGCGCCAGCTCGAAGACTTGGAGGCTGTGATACAGGGCATCCCCTTCGGGGTGATATTGCGGGTTTTGCTTCACGCCGGCCAGCGGCTCCAGAAGCATTCGGAACCGCTCATATCGATCGACCTGCTCCTCAAGCTCGCGAACCTGCTCATTCAGCTCGATGCCGGAATATTGCTCGCGCAGCAATTGTTCCAGTTCTGCGATGCTGGCGCGCTCGATCGCTTTGCCGGTGATGGAACTCTTGAAGGCGTAGTTGATCTTGTCCTGGTCGTAGAGCGTCAGCTCAAAACTGAAGCGGGCCTTCACGTGAATGTGCGTGAAGATCCGCTCTTCGTTGAATTTGCGGATGCGCTTACGCTCCACGTCATACTGATACTGCTGCTCATCGAGAACGCTGGTCACTGAAGACAGGTGTTTGCTGAAGACATGAATGTCGATATCGGAGCCTTGCCGGACATGGCCGGTCAGCGTGCTGCCGATGAGTTTTGGCGAGAAGGCCGAGAGAAGTCGCATCATCGCCAGCGCTTCGAGGCGCATGGCTTTGAGATTCTCGTGGCGTTTGTCGCCTTCGCAGAGCTGGGCGAAGGTCTGGATCTGGTCGCGGATTTCGCGGTTGGAGGGAAGGTCGCCGGGGTGGTGGCGATATTCGATGCCAAGCTGACGTGCGGCTTTTCGCTTGGCGGTGAAGTATTCCGATTCCTGCCGTTCGTACATCAGACGCGCTGCCAGGAGCGCAATCTGCCTGCGGATTCGTGCATCAGCCATATCCTTTATCTCGCCGCGGTTTTCATGCCCAAATGTGCGGCGCTGGGCAAAATCATGAAGGAATCGGAAACGTTCCGTTCACTCAATGATCATTACAAAATTACGACAATTAAAACAGTTAGCCGCGACGCAGAGCGAAGCGCTTTCTGCGAGGGGAGAACAGCGCTCCGCCAACGCGTCGCGGCTCACCTTGGTTTACTGAGATTCTTGACATTCCATACCGCTTTACGCGGTGGTGCTACTGCCCGATTTCAAGTCGCGCATACTTCTGCAGCGTCGCCTGTTTGTTCTTGAGATAGTCGGCCACTTTCCCTTTGAACACCTCAGCATTGATGTAATCCTGATCCAGCAGCACGCGCTCGGCATAGAACGCATTGAGCTTGCCCTCGGCAATCTTCTCGGCCACCTGCTGGGGCTTGCCCGTTGCCTTGGCCTGCTCGACGGCAATTTCACGTTCCTTGGCCACAACATCAGCCGGCAGTTCGTTGCGCGTCATCGCCAGCGGGCGGGCCGCGGCAATGTGCATCCCGACCTGGTTGACCACATCGGTCGCGACTTTGCCACTAAAAGCCATCAGTACGGCAATTTTTCCCTTGCCGGCGGTGCTATACAGATACGTCGCGACCTGCCCGCCTGCAGGAGCATCGAGCTTGAGCACTCGGCCAATCTGTACGTTTTCGCCGGTTGTTTGGGCGACTGCGGTCAGGTCGGCCTTGATCTGCGCGTCTTCCTTCACATCACTTGACGGATTGGAAAGCGCTTTCTTGACGGCAGTTTCCGCGATCTTCGCCACCACTTCGTTCTTGGCGGTGAAGTCGGTATTGCAGACGACTTCCAGTGCGACCGCATGCTGCTGATCGCTGCTGGCGGCTGCCGCAACGCGACCTTCATTCGCCGCGCGCTCGGTAATCGAAGTCTTGACGCCTTTCTTGCGCAGATTTTCGACGGCCTTGTCCACTTCGCCGTTGGCTTCAACCAACGCCTTCTTACATTCCATCATTCCAAGGCCGGTCTTGTTTCGCAGTTCGTTGACCTTTTGCGCGGTGATTTCTGCCATGTTCACTCCGTCTTGCGTGCTTTCGAGTGGCCGGATTGTAGGAACTTGTTGGAATCCGTGCCGATTAAAAAAGGGCGAGGCAAGCCTCGCCCGTCGAATGTCATTGTAAATTCAAACTCAGGCGGGCTGACCAGCGGCAACAGGCTCGGCACCCTGCGGAGCCGGAACCGTTTCCGGTGCCGCGCCACCCGCGGCGGCTTCTTCTGCCCGAAATTGCGAGCGAGTGCTGCGCCGCCGGGCTTGCTGCGCCTCTTCGCCTTTGGCTTCCGGACGGGTCTGCTTGCCTTCGATCACCGCATCGGCCAGCTCGTGCAGGATGATCTCGATGGCGCGCATCGAATCATCGTTGCAGGGGATCGGCAGATCGACCAGATCCGGATCGCTGTCGGTATCGATCAGGGCGATGGTCGTGACGCCCAGCTTACGGGCTTCCTTCACCGCGATATGTTCGCGGCGGGTGTCGATGATCACCATAACGCCGGGCATTCGCTCCATTCGGCGAATGCCTTCAAGGTTGGTCTTGATCTTTTCCATTTCGCGCTGCAGCGCGGCTTTCATCTTCTTGGAATAGGTTTCAATCTGCCCGGTGTTCCAGAGCTTCTCGAGCTCCTCCAGGCGGTTGAGCCGCTGGCGGATCGTGCGGAAGTTGGTTAGCGTTCCGCCGAGCCAGCGCTCGGAAACGTAGTGCATGTTGCACCGGCGGGCCTCTTCTTCCATGGGGTGACGCGCCTGCCGCTTGGTGCCGACAAACAGCACGTCCTTGCCCTGCGCGACCGTCTGATTGATCAGCCGGCGGGCGCGGAGCAGGCCCTTGAGCGTTTCGCGGATATCGATGATGTGAATCATGTTCCGCTTGCCGTGGATGTAGGGCTCCATCTTTGGATTCCAACGGCTGACGCGGTGGCCAAAATGTACGCCGGCATCGACCAGCGCCTTAACGAGTTCTTCCTGAGACTGTGCCATACCCAATTCGCTCCATCATGCATCGGCCAGCGAGAGTTTTATCTCGAAGGGCCGTCAGCCCGTGCGAAACCGCCGGCCAAGACGCCGGTTACGAATGAGGCTTGAGAAACCAAAAGAAGTTGTAAAACAAATGCCCGCCTCGATCCCTGCTCCCAAAACGGAAAGACCGATGCGGGCGGCCCTTGGCAGGCCAAGACTCGTCAATGTAACCAAGCCTTTCATTGGATGCAAGCATAGAAACTACAAAGAGAAAAAACGAAGCGAGCCACACAGATTTCAGGCAAGAATAGCGCGGCGTCTTCCGCTTCCTTACACCAAAATCAGCCCTGAGTCTGCCAATGATCACTGTGTTTTGGAAGGCATCGGCTGTATCCTGATTTGCAGAGGCTTAGTCAACGAATGCCTGAACGGCATCCGCAATCATCTTTTGCAGAAATCCCCGAGGCAGACGAGCTTCGCTCACCCGCGCGCGGCCATCGCTCGATCGGGATCTCCGATTTGGCGATCCAACTGATTCGCGGGTTCCTTGTCGCGCTGATTTTTGCCGCGACGGCAACCGCTCTGATGGTGCGCGGAAGCGGGTATACCGGCGCAACATCTGAGGGCGGCAAATATTTTGTGTCGTACAAATCGACGCGATATGAAGTCACCCGCGCGGAATTCGAACGCGTGCGCTTCCACAATCGTGTCTCGACGGCCGCAATCTGTGCAATAGCCATCTCTTTGATTGCGCTCGCCGGCTGGGAATCAATTCGCTGCGGCGGGAGCCGTAATTCTCTGAACATCGGCAACGACCTTGCGCGAAGGGTGCGGCTTTTACGGATAAAGCGGTGAAGCCAGAACGTTATCAAACCCGCTCGCCGCAATTCATCGACTATAACGGCGTTGGTCGCTGGAGCCGTGATGAAATTCTCCGCAGATATGCTGTATATGCGAGAGAAATGGGAATTGAGCCGCGCGATTTGTTGCCCCGCGAAAGCAACGAAAGAGGTCGGCGTCGGATTTACCCCGTGATGAATCGTGTGATCGACGGCATCGCCGCGGGTGATCGGGCTTGCATCAGGCTCGGCATCGAGTTCATCGAAGAGGATGCGAAGTTTCCTTTCGGGAAAATACTGAAGGCCAACACGGCTCGCGCTCTTCGCCGAACATCGCTTTCAGAAGATCAGAAAGAGCGCATTCGCCGGCGCGTCTTTGCGATGTTGCAGGCAGGCGTTATTCCGCACGAGTATCGCGAGTATGCGAAGCTCGTGCGGAGGATCGGGTTCCAACTTGCGAAATTGCCGGAGGTAGATCCGGCCAACTTTTATGCCTCGCGCTTCCATCACTATTTCGAACAGGCCGCCAAGGAAGACCGGAGCGGTGAAGCCATCGATAGAATCGAAGCCAGCAGGTAATTGTCCAATCTACGTGAGGCAAAGCGGGGCGCGCGACGCGCAAGCGCACCGCCGCGCCCCATTTGGCCCATCATCGCAAGTCTCGCATAATCAACCGGATACAATAGTAAGTCTCCGTACATGGAACAAAATGGGGTTTCCGCTCGGCACGGCTCCGCACTCGGGGCAACGATCGGGGCTGGCACGAAGGTCATAGCCACATGAGGGACACAAATCGTTTGCGATACGCCTCCGCATGCGCCGCTTCAACCGCAGTAGCCGCGTTAGCGCGTAAATTGGGAGCACGGCCAATAGCGTCGCCGCTAACCAGTGCGGCACGATGTACTGCGTACCCGTGAAAGCTCCCGATGCGTCAGCCGAAGCGCTGTGGATTAATCCTGCGCCAATGGCAACCAAAGGGCCTTCCGAGGGATGGTCCAGTCGGATAGTTTTCGTCCGGCGCACGTGAAGGAAAGGCCCCCGGATTCGGTTGCGCAGGTTTTCGGGCGGCAGTTTGCCGGGAAGGAAATCGGCGTGGTAGTGCCTGAACCACATCACGCCGTGTAGTGAGGCAAGTTCATAGCCATCGCCCGTCCACACCGCGTTGTTGGATCGGCAGGTTTCAAGATTGACCATGTCGAATCGCCAGAAGCTCCGCAACGCCAATGAAAAGATCGCGATGCAAAGCATCGCCGACACAATCGCCAGGCGATTGCCGGTGATGAGCCGCAGGCGTTTCATGCCACGATTTTAGCCGGCTATTGAATCGTGCTGTAAAACAAAACCGGGATGGCATTGAGATGCCATCCCGGAAGCGGTTTTGAGATTGCGAACTACGGGTGAAATCGCTGTCTTATTTCAAGCCATCCAGCGCTTCCTTAAAGTCGCGTTCCTGGCGAAGGCCAACGAACTTCTGCTGGACCTGGCCGTCCTTAAAGAGAATAACGGTCGGGATCGCGCTGATGCTGTACTTGATGGCGATATCGCGATTGACTTCGGTGTCTACCTTGCCGACCTTGATCTTCCCGTCGTAGTCCTTCGCGAGTTTTTCGATCGTGGGAGCAAGCATCCGGCAGGGCAGGCACCATTCGGCCCAGAAGTCCACCAGCACCGGAACCGATGAACTAATCACTTCCTGCTCGAAGTTCTGATCTGTAATTTCCATGACGTTGTTGCCGGCCATCGGTGCCTCCTGACATTCAATTACCGCCACAATATATGACGGCGGGGGATCATAGAAGTGGCCAAAAGGCGTGTCAAACCCGGCGCGCCCTGCGTTCAGGCGGTGCGCTGCAACTGTTTACGAACTGAGAACATGTTAATCAATGCCACGCCCCACAGCAGCATGCCAAGCGCATACCCTGCCCAGCTCATCCATGGCGGAAGCGATCGCAGGGGAGTGTCAGGCGACGTCACGAGCCGCATCGTGGCCGCGATGAACAGAAGCAAACCGCAAGTGAGCAAGACGGGGATGACCGTTCGACGAGCCTCGACCGATTTGATCGTCGGCAGGTGAGCACGATGCGTGGTCGCCGGCTTCGTGTGGACGTGCCCCAGCGTCTCCATCGAAGGAGCCGGGACCATCACGGCATCGTCGTCGGTCGTGACGATTTCGGCCATGCCGCTTGAAGGCAGCTCGGGTGAGGACAGCCAATCGGATGGAGGAGCCGCATTGGCCTGCGTCGCCGGTTCGCTCTGCGGCAAGCCCGGCGTCTGTGGCCGCATCGGCGCTTGGGGGCGGGCAACCGATGGTTTGCGCGCAGCAGGAGACTTGGCCTTAGATGCTGCCTCGCCCTTTTTCTGCTGGGATTTGAGCGCGCCGGGCGGTAGTGGTGTCGCGCCGGGCGGAACGACCGGCCTGGGTGCAACCGGCTTGGGTGCGCCTTCCATCGGAACCGGTGCGGTGGGGCGGGTCTTGGCGGGTTTACTGTTTGGTAGCTGAGATGCAGCGCCGCTGGATGGAGCGCCGTCATCGCCACTGCCCATGCCTTCCAGCGCCTTGGCCAAGTCCTCGTTATCGCGCTGCGTCATTGTCATTCCTCACAGGACCGGAGCAGCTTACGCGATTTGACAGGGAATTATGAGACTATACCCCTGTCACCGGCACAATTCCGATTGCTGCCGCGCTCCGCGAAGGATTATAGTGGCACACGTGGCGAGTCCAAACGACGCGTCGTTGCGGCCGCCAGCAGTGGCGGGCCGGTTTTACCCGGGTCAAGGCGCCGAATGTCAGTCGGCCGCCGCGTCATACGTGCGGATTGCAAAGATCGAATCGTTGAATCGGCCCAGCGGCGCAGTGGTGCCGCATGCAGGATGGGTTTGCAGCGGCGCGATTGCAGGCGAAGCAATCGGAACGCTCGCAGCGCTCGCGCCGGCGAAGATCGTGGTCGTGTTCGGCGCGGTGCATACGCCGATTCGGCTGGAGCAGGCGGCGCTCGATCCGCATGCGATCTGGCGTGTGCCGACCGGTGACTCATCGCAGCCGCTGGATGCTCTTTCGAAATTGAGTGCGTCGCCGTCGTTTATCGTCGAAGCGCGGCTTCATGAGCGCGAGCATGCGGTGGAAGTGGAGTTGCCGCTGATTCAGGCGGCTTGGCCTGGCGCGCAGGTATTGCCGGTTGAAGTGCCGCTGGTCGAGCGTGCGAGCCGCATCGGACGCGAGACCGCCGAGCAGGTTCTGGCGATCGAGCCGGATGCGGTATTCCTGGCCAGCAGCGACCTGACGCATTACGGCCCGGCCTATCGATTCGCGCCGGCGGGCATCGGTGAAAGTGCCTTGACATGGGCAAAGGAAAATGATCGCCGGCTGCTGAATCTGATCGAGGGTTTTGAAGTCGATCGGATTGTCCCGGAAGTCGGCGCGCGGATGAACGCATGCGGCGGCGGCGCGATCGCGGCGATGTTGGCCGCGTGCAAAGTCAAAGGCGCCAACAGGGCGCAGGTTCTACGACATGCGAACAGTTATGAGACGTTGCGCGGCTTGATTCCGCCCGACCCGACCAATGCGGTCGGCTATGCAGGGGTCATCGTGGGATAAATCCGACGCAAAACGGATGTTGCGTGAATGCAACGGTGATGCTCGGCGCGCTTGAATCGCCAACGCGCCGGGCGAGGTCGTGTTGCCTGCCGGCATCATCCGGCGCAGAGCGACCGGAAGCTGCGCAGGATCACAAGATTCGAAGCGAGGGATTCGCTGGGAAAATGAACGCGGATTGAATGCAGATCTCGTCGGCATGCGCGCGTGGAACGCGCTTTGCCATTGGGTCGGCCATGATCGACACAGCCAACGCAGGGAAAGCAGGAGCATCCATGAACGAACAGGAATTCCAGACCAAGCTGGCGGAATTGATGGGCGAAATCAGCACGCTGCCCGTCAGCGAACGGCAGAAGCTCGAGAAGCTCGCCGACGAAACACGCCAGCGCCACGAGCGCCTTCGCCAGACCGTCAGCAGCCTTCAGGAGAGCCTCGATTACCTGCGCCTGAGCATCAAGTACCTGGTCTTCGATCTCGAAGCCACTCGCCGCGAGAATGGCTACCTCCGCAAGATGCTTGAGGAAACCAGCGGCAACAACGACTAACCGCGCAGCGGTAACGACTGGGATTTTTTTGGAGCGTTCGACCAGCGCGCCTCATCGCCAGAGGCGCGTTTTTTTTGGGTCATGATTCCGGCCACCGACAGCAGCACTTTAAGATGGCGAATTGATCGGTTTTAACGCACTTTTGCCGGGAAATCCGAACAGATTTTCTTTGACAAATATGTGCGAATCGGTATCTTTTTGCACATTCGCATTTCTAGGCTCGCTGCAGTTCGCATCTGGGCTTTTAGGAAGTCTGCAAAAGTATTGCTTGCGGAGACGCGCACAATGGCCTTTTGCTCGAAAAGGACCATTCCGGCTGAGGGCAGTTGTCTGGGGACATTTTCCGGTCCGGGTCCGTGCTTGCGCGGTGTGCTGATGGCATCGTCGACGGTGTCGCAGCGCGCCTCGGTCCCCGGGCCGGCGGGCGGGAAAAGCAAACACATCATTCAAATCAGTTGAACTCTCTATCAATTCGATACAATCCGCCGCATGCGTAAGCTATATGCGGCATCAATCTTTCCAGCGATTGCAATCGGATTCTGTCTAACCGCACTCGTTTTCATTCCAGCGGACGCATTCGCCGCCGATCAACCTCAATGGGGTGCAAAGTTTTCCCGCAACATGGTTTCATCCGAGACCGGGCTTCCTGATCGGTTCGATCCTGCCAGCGGACAAAACATCAAGTGGGTCGCCAAGCTTGGCTCGCAGAGCTACGCCACGCCGATCGTCGCTTCGGGAAGAGTGCTGATCGGCACCAATAACGACGTCCCACGCGATCCCAAGCATCAGGGCGATCGCGGCGTGCTGATGTGCTTCGACGAAAGCAACGGCCAGATCGTCTGGCAACTGGTGGTTCCCAAGCTCGAAGACGATCCTTATCTCGATTGGCCGCACGTCGGTATGGCTTCCGCGCCGACGGTCGAGGGAAATCGGATTTACGTCCTGTCCAATCGCGGCGAAGTAATGTGCCTGGACCTGGGGGGCTTGAGCAACGGCAATGATGGGCCTTTCAAGGATGAAGGCACGCACATGACGCCGCGCGGACAGGCTCGCCTGACGCCCGGCCCGCTGGACGCCGACATCATCTGGTGCGTCGATCTGGTTTCTCAGGCAGGCATTCATACCCACGACCAGGTGGAAGGCTCGGTGCTGATCGTCGGCGATCTGCTCTACGTCAACAGTTGCAATGGTGTGGACAACACGCACCGCCGCATCCGCAAGCCCGATGCGCCGTCACTGGTCGTGCTCGACAAGAAAACTGGCCGGATCGTCGCGCGAGACGATCAGCACATCGGCCCCAATATTTTTCATTGCCAATGGTCCTCGCCCTCACTGGGAATGGTCGAAGGCCAGCCGCGGATCTTCTTCGGCGGAGCCGATGGCGTCCTCTATGCGTTTCAACCGCTGTCCGCGGAGCCGTCGGAGGGCAAAGTCGATTTGCTCAAGACGCTGTTTCGCTGCGACTGCGATCCGGATGCGCCCAAGGGCAAAGACGTCCACGAATTCACCGGCAATCGCCGGCGCGGGCCGAGCGAGATTCTGGGCATGCCGGTGTTCGAGGATGGAAAAACCTACGTCTGTGGCGGCGGCGATCTGTGGTGGGGCAAGCACGAAGGCTGGCTGAAATGCATCGACGCCACGCGCACCGGAGACATCACCCGCACCGGCGTGCTCTGGACCTATCCCCTCTCGCGCGAAACCGGCTGCACGCCTGCCGTCTATGACGGCATGGTCTTCGCCACCGACTGCGGTGGAGTCCTTCACTGCGTCGATGCCGCCACCGGCAAACCCCTCTGGACCTATCACGCCAAAGGTGACTTCTGGGCGTCGCCGATGATCGCGGATGGAAAAGTCTATGTCGGCACGCGAAGCGGACAATTTCTCGTCTTTGCTGCGTCGAAAAAAGAGCAGCTCATCAGCTCAATCGATCTTCATGAACCAATCAGCGCGACCGTCACCGTCGCGGACAAAACGCTTTTCATCGCGACGCTTTCGCGATTGTATGCCGTGGCGGTCCCGCATTAACAATAAAACATGAAGCGTTGAATCGGCCGAGTTTAGCCGCGACGCGACAGCGAAGCGCTTTGCTGCATCGCTCGGAGAAAGCGCTCCGCTATCGCGTCGCGGCTAAACATGGCTGTCGATGCGCACTCATGAAGAAGCGCGTTCTACGCTCCCGCGCCTTTGACCGCTCGCGCCACACGGCGCAGACTTTCAGCTGCGGATTCCACGGGCTTTTTGCCTTCGTATTCCAGCGACAGGTCGCCGCGGAATTTGTGGTCGAGCAGCCATTTGACGATCCCTTCGACATTCAGGGAGCCGTCGCCGAGGATGCAGTCGTCCCATTTGCCGTTGGGGAGTTTCTTGAAATCTTTCAGGTGCATTCCGAGCACGCGATCGCCGAAGACTGTGCAGGCACGAAGCGGATCTTCGCCGGCTCGGATGAAGTGGCCGGTGTCGTTGCACAGGCCAATGCGCGGGCTGTGGTCCTTCACGGCATTCCAGATCGTGTCGATCTTTCCCCAGCGATTGCCTGGGCCGTGGTCGTGAATCGAGGCGGTGATGCCGAATTCTTCGGTCAGCTTATCCAGGCTGTCGAAGGAATCGGGAGACGGATCGCAGGTGAGCGTTTTGACGCCCAGGACCTTGCCGATCTCAAATTCTTTGCGGTTTTTCCCATCATCCTTGCTGAAGCTGACGACGCCGTATCCGGTGATCGTCAGTCCATGATCCTCGGCACGCTTCCGCGCTTCCTTGGGCGACATGCCGCTCATGTGGCCGGGCCAGATTTCGACGAATTTCAGATGCTCGTCCTTTGAAACCGCTTCGAGCATCTTGTCGTAACTGCGATCGCGAAAGGTGTAGCTCTGGCAGCCCACCGGCAGCCCCGCGTATGCGCCTTCGCCCGCCGGCGCTTCGTCGGCGCCGAAAGCGCGCCAAGCCGCGAGCGTAGCCAGGGTGGCGGCACCGAGCCGCAAGAATGATCGACGAGAATTGAGAACCTCTTCCATCGCGCCTCCTTCAAGAAATAGTCAGAAGGACGGGTTTTAACTCGTTTCGGTGCTTGCCGCCAGCGCGAAATTCGCACTTGCTATCGTAGGAAATGTCAGTGCGGCGCTGTGGACGACGACCGATCGGCACGAGTGGCAGCGGAATCATGATGCTCCGCATCACCGTCCGCGCCTGGTTTATCTGATCGCGCTGGATGTCGGGTGTTTTCCCGCCCAATGTCGAGCTGGACGATGTCGTTGCGGAACAGAAGGGCGACCGTCCAGTCCAGCACGATACGCAATCTCCGATCAAACCGGGGCATGCGAAACAAGTAATAAGTCCGCCAGACCCACCAGGCGAGGAACCCACGAATCTTGAACTTGTAGATCCGACCAACGCCTTTGAAATGGCCGAGGGCCGCCAGCGTCCCTTTGGTCTGATACACGAACGGTTCGAGCGGCTGGCCATGAATGGCGGCCGAGATGTTCTTCGCCAGTTGCGGCCCCTCGCGGATGGCATGCTGCGCGAGCGTCGGATACGGGTGGCCGCTGGGATCAGGGATCGATGCGCAGTCACCCAGCGCCCAGATATTAGTGTGTCCTTTGGCGCGCATGGTCGGCTCAGTCAGCACACGTCCTTTCTTGTCCTTCTCCAGCGGGAGCGAGGAGACGCGCGGATTGGGGATAACGCCTGTCGCCATCAGGATGGTCTGTGCAGGAATTGATTCGCCATCGGGAAGATGGACCATCCCTGGCTCGATTCGATCGACGCGCGTGTTGACGCGGACGCGCACGCCTCGCTTTTCCAACGTGTGTGTCGCGTATTGGGCCAGGTCTTCATCCATTTCGGGAATAATGCGCGGGGCGGCTTCCAGAAGATCAAAGCGAATTTCGCGCGGATCGATTTTCGAATAGAGCCGGGAAAGATTGGTCATGAAGACCGTCACTTCGCCGGCCAATTCGACCGCGACCAAGCCGCCGCCCACCAGCACGATCGTTAAAAGCGATGCTTTACGAACCGGGTCTGATTCGATCTGGGCGCGCTCGAAGAGCTGGATGATGTGATTGCGAAGGTAGATCGCATCACCAAGCGTTTTAAATGTCAATGCATGTTCCGTGCCCGGCACCAGCTTGGTATTGGTCACGCCACCGAGAGCCAGCACCAGGTGATCGTAAGGCAGTTCATCCGCCTGGCCATGCGGCGGGCCAACCGTCACCATCTTTCGCGCAATATCAATCTCAACGACTTCCGCCTCGATGAACTGCGTCATCTTCAGCAGCGGTCGGATCGGATTGACCGCGTGGCGCGGCTCCAGGATCCCCGAGCCGGCCTCGAACAGCAGGGGGGTCATCACAAAATAATTATCCCGGCTGACGAGGGTGATCTGAACTTCGCTGCTTTCGGCGAAGAGTTCTTCGAGATGCCGCGCCGTATAAACGCCGCCGAAACCCCCGCCGAGGATCAAAATGCGAATTGGGCCGCTCATCATTGTCGCGAGTCTAGGATGCTGAAATGTTGCCGGCAGCGCGACATCTTGGCGCGCGGGGTGACAAGCGGTCAATAGTCGGCCCGTACACTGCGGCTTTCTGTCGGCAGAATATCGGCCCAGCGACTGATCAAACCTTTGTAAGCCTCTCCGACTTTGCGAATCTTCCGATCGAGATCGAAAAGCCCGCATTCGTTCACGTTGTTGCGCTTCTGGCAGAGAGCCGAGTCCCAGTCGATCTGATCGGTCAGGCTATACCAGGTGAAGCCGATGATCGGCACGCCATCCTGCTGAAGCCGGTGCATGTTGGCCCACTCTTTCTTCAGCCATTGCTCGGCCTGATCGGCATCGCGCGTGTTGGTTTCGGTATGCATGACCGGCAGCCGATAGCGGGCAAAGTATTGATGGGTGATGACGTAATAACCAAAAACTTCGCCGGAAGGTTCGATGCTGCCATCCGCTTTCACCAGATGCTCGTTGGTCACGTAATAGTCGTTGCCCATGACGCAGCGCGCCTTGACGTGATGATCGCGGAACCAGTGAAGTTCCTGGCGCGACATGCCGTTGTCGGTCATGTATTCGTACATCATCATGTCGATGGGATAGCCGTAGGTCAGATCGAGCGACAGGTACCGCCGCTGATTGAGAAAGTCCGCCTGCGCGGCACAACTGGGCTCGTCCGCGTGAAAGTATTCGGACGATTCGCTTTGGATGAATATCGCGTCCGGGCGGACCGACAAAATCGCGTGCATCGCCAGGATGTTGGCTTTGCAAAGAATCTTCAGCGCCTCGACAAAGCTGCGATCGCCCTTCGCCCGCTGATTCCACCAGCCAAGCAATCCGGAGAATTCCGCCGCGATGAAGATTTCGTTGACTGGCGTATAGAACTTCACCCAGGTGAATCGCTGCGCAAATGCCCGGGCGTATTCCGCAAACAGCTCCGGCCATTCGGGATTATCGAAACCTCCAACCCAGTCGGGAACGCCGAAGTGACACAAGTCGGCGATCGGTACAATTCCCGCCTGTTTCAGTGCATGAAAAGTCTCATCCGCGAAGCTCCAGTCATATCGGCCCGGTCCCAGGTGCGCTCGATACAGCGGCGGCCCATAGCGCAGATGCTCGATCCCCAGTTCCTGAAGCAATCCAAAATCATCCTTCCATCGTTTGTAATGGCCGCACTCTTCCATCTCGTCGCGGCGAAGGTTCTTGCCCTCCCACTCGATGGTGGGATAGCTGTTCTCAATTCCGGTGGCGAACATGAATTGTCTGGGCATATCTGAATGGTGGCGGTCCCTCGCCGCCTGATGTATGGGTATCAAAGAATGTCGAGCCGAGCGCCATCGACGACCAACGTGGTGCCGTTGACAAAGCGCGCTTCGTCGGAAGCCAGGAAACAGATCGCCGCCGCAAGATCCTCCGGCTGTCCGACGGCTCCCTCGACTTTCTCCTTGCCGCTTTTGACGTTGGGATTGTTCCAGAGCATAGGCGTATTCACCGCACCGGGCGCCACACAATTGATCCGGATCTTGCGCTGCTCGCATTCCAGCGCCACCACGCGCGTGAGCGCCTCCATCGCGCCTTTACTTGCCGCATAGGGTCCGACCCCCGCTTCGCTCTCGTGGGCGTGAACTGAACTTGTGTTGACGATCGCACTGTGCTGCGGCATATGCGGAATAGCGTATTTGCAGAACAGAAAAACCGACTTGAGATTGACCGTCAGGACCTGATCCCACTTGTCCTCAGGCAGATCGACGACCGGCAGAAAGGTCATCATTGCCGCGTTGTTGACCACGACATCGATCTTGCCCCATTTCTTCACGGCGGCATCCACCGTCGCCTGAACATCGGCCGATTTGCCCACGTCGCAATTTTGAAAAATCGCAGTCCCGCCCTTTGACGTGATCATTTTCACGGTTTCGTTGCCGTGCTCGGCATTGAGATCCGCGACGACGACGTTGCCGCCTTCACTTGCAAACCGCTGGCAGGTGGCCCGGCCGATTCCTGAGCCGCCGCCGGTGACGATGCAGACTTTTCCGGAAAAACGCATAATCAATCCTTTGCCGCGCAACGCTGCGTGCATGTCCATATGGGATGCTATACATCGCCGGAAGGGATTTCGGGACGGGCAAAACCTACCGCTCCACCATGCGCTTCAGTTTGGCCAGGTCAAAATACTTGCCGGGGCAATCGGTTTTGTGGGTGATGCCGCCGTGGGTGTAGATGTGGGAGACGGGTATGTGATACTGGCGGCAGAGGTATTTCACGAGCCGCGCCAAGCTTTCCATCTGCTTGGGATTGGGCGGGTATTTGTCGAAATTACCGACCAGGCAGATGCCGATGCCATGCTGGTTGTAATACTCGTCATCGGTTTTGGTATGGGCTCCATGCTTCTGCTCGGTCCATCGCGGTCCGACCTCGACCTGGCCCATGGCGGTGTCGGTGCCGTTACCGATAACAAAATGATACCCCAGTTCGTCCCAGCCGCGCTTGCGATGCCATTCATCGAATCGATCGGCTCCGCCCGCATCCGAGCCGGAATGATGAATGACGATGCAGGTCCATCGGTTGGAAGGATGCGGTGGCACCCAGCCCGCCTCGGGCCGGATTGGCGGATGAATCTCGTAGCGCCACGCCGCCACGGCTGCCACACCGATGAAAAACAGCACGAGCAACCGGACGATTCCGGATGAATGCGAAGGACGGGGTGGGGGGTTGGACATACGAACTTCCGCAGGGCCGCGAGCGATAAAGGGCGATTGTCGGCTCGGTTGGGTGAAATGCAATGTCGGGGAGCGAGGTACACTGGGCGCTTGAAAAAGTTACAGACGGTGCCGAGCTACGCCGCTACAATCGACGCGATGAACAATGATCGCCTGCGAAGTATTTTCAAAAGATTGCCAGGACATTTAGCGATCGTCTTTGCGGGCGCGCTACTTCTCCTCTTCGCCGGCCTTGGGCACGCTGCTGCACCCCCAGTTGCTCCGGGCGCTGATTGGCCGGCGTTTCATAATGGCGGAATGTTGACCGGAGAGGCTCAGGCAATCGCGCCACCGCCCATGAAACTGCGATGGACCTTTCGCACCGGGCGCGATGAAGTGCCCGCCACGCGACCGACCACACAATCGAGCCTGGGCGCCGGTCATTTCGAAGGATCTGCGGTCATCGCGGATGGTTTTGTTTATGTCGGCGATACCAGCGGCGTTTTGAATGCCATCGATCTCAAGACAGGCAAAGCCAAATGGTCCTATCGTGCGGAAGATGGTTTTGCATCCACGCCGCTTGTTTTCAATGGCAAGGTGCTGATCGGCGACGAGAGTGGGTTTTTCCACGCGGTCAACGCGGCCAATGGCCAAATGCTCTGGAAGTTCGATGCGGGTGGCTCGCCGATCCATTCCTCGGCTAACCGCCAGGGCGATCGCATCGTCTTTGGCACCGACGGGGCCGACATTTTCTGCGTCGATGCCAACACCGGCAGACAGGTCTGGACGCAGAAAGCCGGCGATCGTATCAACGGCGCGCCTGCCATCGCCAATGGCGTCGCAATGGTTTCCGGCTGCGATGCACATCTTCACGCGATGAATCTGTCGGATGGACACGAGGAGTATGACGTTGATTTAGGCGCGCTGTGCCCGGGCTCGGCGGCCATCGACAGCGGCAAAATGGTCTTTGGCACCGACGGAGGCCGGCTGCTTTGCCTGCAGGAGAGCAACCATCAGCAGGCGTGGCTCTTCGAGAGTATAAAAAACCAGGCGATGGTGTACTCGTCACCGGCAATTGCGCAGGGCATCGTCGTGTTTGGAGCCCGCGATCGCTCGGTCTACGGCCTTGAGCTTGCGACAGGTAAAAAGCTGTGGAGCTTTCCGACGGGGGGCGATGTGGATTCTTCACCGGCCATCAGCAATGGCCGGGTGTACATCGGCAGCAAGGACAAAAAGCTGTACATGCTCGATTTGAAGAGCGGCCGCGAACTTTGGCATTTCACTGCCTCACGCGGCATCACCGCTTCGCCTGCGATCGGAGAAGGTGTCGTCGTGATCGGCGACAGCGCGGGGAATCTCTATTGCCTCGAACCAGTCGCGGGCAAATAGTATTGCTTTAGTTTGGATTCCGACCAATACAATACAAGTTGCTCCAGGTGCGAATGAAGATCTGGCCATGTGAAATCGCTGGCGAGGCGCGCACCTGCTCATTGAGCGGATTCTTCGCGACAAGCTCAAATTTGGGCGATGCTCGAAAGACCGTCGTCTCGCCCGCGTCGCTCGTAAAATAAACATTTCCGTCCGCGACGACTCCTGACGCGCTTTGATGATCCGAAAGCGACTGCTTCCACATCTGCCGCCCTGTCCGCGCTTCCCAGCAAGTTCCCAGGCCATCATCGGAAACCAGAAAAAACCAATGACCACCCGCCACCGGCGACGGCACATACGACACGGCCCGGTGATCCTTCTTGTTGTGCCAGACGATCTTCGATGAATGCGTGATGTTCCCTCTGCCGGTCGGATCGATGCCCATCAGATGATGTTCTGGGAAGCCGCCGGTCATGAACATGATGCCATCGGTCATCACGATGCTGGCGACATACTGCTCGGTGGGGCCGTCGATCAGCCAGAGTTGCTTGCCGGTGTCGGGGTCATAACTCGCCACCGATTTGCTTCCGCTCAGCACCATCTGCGTCTGGCCACCGACGTTGAAGATCGTTGGCGTGCAATAGGATCGAGTTCGCTTGGGACGGTCGATGCGGTAGCGCTCGCGCCCCGTATTCTGATCCAGAGCGACGATGGAAGCGGGCGCGTCCTGATCGCAATTGAGAATGAGCATGCCGTGATAGAGGATCGGCGAACTGCAGAAGCCATGGATTGAAGAGAAAGTGCCCGGTGAAACCCGCCAGATTTCCGAGCCGTTCAGGTCATAGCTGACGACCTCAATCCTGGGCTGTTCGAAAAATGAAACCCAGACGCGCCGGCCATCGCTGCATGGCGTAGCGCTGGCGTAGCTGTTGAGCGAATTCTTCTGCTCCAGGGGCGCGGTCATCACTTGCCGCTGCCACAAAATGTGCCCATCGAGCCGGCTGAGACAGATGAGCAGTCGCTGATGGGTCGATTCAACTGCGGTCGTTAAAAAGACGCGGTCGCCGACGACAATAGGTGAGGAATGACCAACGCCGGGAATCGGCGTTTTCCATGCGATGTTGTCGTGGTCCGACCAGTGTGTGGGAATGTGCGTTTCAATCGAGCTGCCATCGCCCCGCGGGCCGCGCCATTGAGGCCAGTCTTCGGTTGCAGCATTGACGCGGCATGCGATCGACGCGGTCAGACAGATTGCAATCAACAGTAGAACAGGAGCGTTGCGCGGCTTTCTTTTCGATCGAACTTCGAGCATGGCCGGCGATTCTAACCGACTTTCAGTTTGCTGTTGAACGCAGCTTTTACTGGGCAAAGACAAAAGTACGGCACGGCCCCTGCCGGTAGGGTGCCGTGCCGCGTGGCGCTGCTGGATCGTTGCGAAAATGCGAGATTACCTTCTCGCGCCTGATTCCGGCGCAGTGTCCGAACTCTTGTGCAAGTCGCGGCGCAGTTGATCGAGAGCGCGGGCGAGCTCGCCCATCTGCCGTTCGATTCTATCCATGCGTCGATCGTCAGCAGCCTGGCGTCGCTTCTCAACGGCCTTGGCGCGATCCTCGGCGGCACGGTTCTGCTCGGGAGCAGTTGCGGTTGGCGGGAGAAGATTCTCCGCCTTCGGTGCAGGCAGCGGTGCCATGCCCATCGCCGCACCGCTGGCACTTCTCATCCACAAGCCGGCCCCGGCGCCAGGCATCGGTTCGCCCGCGGGAATCCCGGCGGCCTCCATCTGAAGCTTCGCGAGCCGCTCCGAAGCCTCGGCAAGGCGCTTGCTAAGTTGTTGAACTTGCTGCTGGGCACGTGCAAGGTCACGCTGCATGCGCTGCTGATCCCGCTTTGTCCGATCGAGATCGGCCATCTGCTTGCGGAAATCCTGGTCGCGCTGAGCTGTGGGATCCTTCGCAGGCGTCTTTGGAGCCGGCGAGGTGGAATCGGAAGAGGGAGGTGCTTCCTTCTGGTCATCCTGGATCTGCACATCTTCGCTTGCAGTCTGCGCCCTTGTAACCGCAACCGGTTCAGCGACGACATCTTTTGGATCCTGCTCCACCGGTTTGACGGCAGGGGTCGCCGTGGCCGGCGCGGCCTCGGGAGCGAGTTCGACGGACGGCGGCGCCGTGGGCGGCGCTGCGCTTTGCGCGAGAGCGGGCTTGGCCGTCATGAACAACGCGGCAAGCCCCATCAGCACGGCCGAAGCGGGTTTGCGATAGATCGGAATGTCGGCATGCTCGGACATGGTCAACCTCCAAGAGAGAGTTTGGAATTGTTTTCCCTGCGGCGACGCTTATTTGATCTGCCTGCTTCCCTTTCGATGAACCACAGGCATGACGTCGGCATATTAAGACATGGCGTCTTAGATTGCAAGCAGAAAAAAGCAAAAGAAAAAATTGACCTGTTGGAGCGAAATTTTCGAGTGGTCCTTAGGCTTCGAGCTTCTTCAAGAAATCAGCGATGCGATCAAGCCCTTTGTCGATTTGCTGCATGCTGGTGGCAAAGCTCAAACGGACATGCGTATCGAAGCCGCTGTCATTTCCGGGGACGACAGCAACGTGAGCTTTTTCCAGCAGCGCAGCCGCGAAGCTCACCGCATCGGTGATCTTCGTTTCACCGACAGTTTTACCGAAATAGGCGCTGACATCGGGGAAGCAGTAGAACGCGCCCTGCGGCCGAACGCAGGTCACCTTCGGCAG
>JANWHF010000065.1 GCA_025450555.1 Tepidisphaeraceae bacterium
AAAGTCGCAAGACGGGCCGCAGCGGCTATGCTCCGGCGTGCGGCAATGAATGGGTCCCGGGAGTCTGCGAAAAACCCAGAATTAAATGTGCGCAATGTCCGCATCGTCGCTTTTACGCGGTAACCGACGATGTGATTCGTTGGCACCTTTGCGGACGCGATGAGAGCGGCCAGGACTTCGTGGCGGGCGTCTATCCGATGTTGCTGGATGAAACCTGCTTCTTTTTGGCGGCAGACTTTGACAAATCGACTTGGAAGCAAGACGCCGCCGCATTTCTCGAAACCTGCCAAGGCTTGAACGTACCCGCGGCAATTGAGAGGTCTCGTTCTGGAAACGGAGGACATGTCTGGATCTTTTTTGAGCAGGCCATTCCGGCCTGCCTTGCGCGAAAGCTGGGCGCGCATCTTCTGACTGAAACGATGGAGCGTCGGCCGGAAATTGGGTTCGATTCCTATGATCGATTCTTTCCCAATCAGGATACGTTGCCTCACGGAGGCTTTGGGAACCTGATTGCATTGCCGCTTCAGAAGCAGCCTCGCGATTTCGGAAACAGCTTGTTTCTGGATCGAGACCTTGCGCCGCATGCCGACCAATGGGTGTTTCTATCGTCAGTTCGAAAAATAGCGCGCCGTGATGTGGAGGAGATTGTCAGCCGTGCCGAAGCAAAGGATCGCGTCGTCGGCGTGCGTCTTGGGTTGGCCGATGAAGACGATCCGATGCCATGGTTGCTCTCGCCGTCGCGGCGTCCGCGCAAGCTCGAACCCATTGGGCCGATTCCTAACAAGCTGGAATTGGTGCTCTCAAACGAAATCTTCATCGCGAAGGAGGCGTTATCTCCCGGACTGCGAAATCGGCTGATTCGTCTGGCGGCTTTCCAGAACCCGGAGTTTTACAAGGCGCAGGCGATGCGGCTTCCGACGTACGGCAAGCCGCGAATCATCAGCTGCGCCGAGGACCACGGCCAATACATCGGTCTGCCGCGCGGTTGCTTTGATGACGTGCATCAATTACTGGTCGATTTGAAGGTCAAATCGACGATTCGCGACGAAAGGCAGGCGGGCAAGCCGATCGAAGTCGCATTCGCCGGTCAATTGAAACCGGAACAGCAAGCTGCCGCCGGCGCGATGCTCGAAAGCGATATCGGAGTGTTGTCGGCGACAACAGCCTTCGGTAAAACGGTGGTTGCCGCATGGCTGATCGCAAAACGAGGCGTCAATACGCTGATCCTGGTCCATCGCCGGCAATTGCAGCAACAGTGGGTCGATCGATTGTCAACCTTCCTCACGATCCCGGCCAAAGAGATCGGCCGGATTGGCGGTGGAAAGAAAAAGCCAACTGGAATCATCGATGTCGGCATCATCCAGAGCCTGGTGCGCAAGGGAATTGTCGATGACCTTGTGGAGCAGTACAGCCATGTGATCGTGGATGAATGTCATCACCTTTCCGCCGCCAGTTTTGAGCAGGTCGCTCGGCGCGCCAAGGCAAGGTTTATCACCGGCTTGTCTGCAACGGTCACGCGCAAGGATGGCCATCATCCAATCATCTTCATGCAGTGCGGGCCGGTGCGGCATCGAGTCAACTCAAAAGAGCAAGCCGCGGCCCGTCCCTTCGAGCATGTGGTGATTGTTCGGCCCACCGCATTTCATCCAGCAACGCCAGCCGATCCTGATCTGCGGATTCAATTTCACACACTCTACGATCAACTGATCGCCGACGACGCTCGAAATAAAATGATTTGCGACGACGTTTTTGCTTCCGTGCGTGAAACACGCTCTCCGATCCTGCTGACAGAACGAAATGAGCACCTCGATCTGCTGCACAGCCAACTCGCGTCGCATATTCCAAATTTGATCGTGCTGCGCGGAGGGATGAGTACGAAGGAACTGTCAGAAGTCACCAGTCGTTTGAATGCGATTCCTGAAACGGAGCCGCGCGTTCTGATCGCTACCGGGAAATTCATCGGAGAAGGCTTTGATGATGCGCGACTGGATACTCTTTTCCTGGCGCTGCCGGTTTCCTGGCATGGGACCATCGCGCAGTACGCCGGCCGATTGCATCGTCTACACGAGCGCAAACGCGAAGTGCGGGTGTATGACTACGCCGACCTGAATGTCCCGATGCTGTCTCGGATGTTCGATCGGCGGGGCCGGGGATATGAAGCGATCGGCTACAAGATCCTTCTTCCGGCCAGCGCCGTTCCCGGTTGGCCGGCGGATGTCCCTTTGCCAGTCGATCCGATCTGGAAGAACGACTACGCCGCCAGCGTACGGCGGTTGGTTCGCGATGGCGTGGATGCGCCGCTGGCTAATCTTTTCGTCCACGCGGCCAAGCCTCTATCTGCTGATGCCCAAGGCGCGGACCGAGCGCGAAGCGCCAGTGAAGCATTCCTTTACAGACGCCTCCAAACATTACCGCAGACAAACGGACGATTTCATCTTAATGGGGAATTGCCGATTCCTTTCGATGGATGGGGACGCATGGAAGTGGATCTGCTTGACGCGGAATCGCGCATTGCGATTGAAATCGACGGCGGCCAGCATTTGACTGACGCCGAAACCTATCGGCGCGATCGGCGCAAAGACGCACTGCTCCAGGAAAACGGCTACACGGTGCTGCGATTCCTGGCCGAAGATGTCGGCAAACGGCTTGATGACGTTCTGGATGGGATTCTGCGTTCCCTTGCACGCCGAAGTCGCGGATGAATGCGGCTGGAGTTGGCCATTTGGCCTCCACCACTCGGCGCGCTAAGCGCTTGCGAGTCCGCTGGCGACCTCGGCACCGAGGTGGCCGCGAAAACATAAGTGTCGTTACATCTCTTCGTTGGCATGATCAAATAAGGCCAAGGCCTCTCGCGCCTCAAACAAAGCTTCACATCATGGTGGTGAGTTCGGGGGAGTTTGGCGCGTCTGGTGTCGGCACATTTCGATCCAGCTCCGCAAGCAAGGCGGCAGCGGAAGTTGGCGCGTGGGCGGAATCGATCAAGGAGGTGTGGCCGCCGGGGATGTCGATGATACGAATCCCGCCGCGCGCGACGCTGCGCCAGCCATTGGATTCGTCGAGTTTGAAAAACGCGCTTTGTGGCGAGCGTTCGGTGGCGCGAAAGAGGGTGATTGATCCGGGATAAGGGCGCGGCTGGTATTGCGCGCTGGCCTGCCGGCAGCGAGAAATGAATTCACCTTGTCCGATGCTGCGTGCGTTCAGGTCCGGCTGTCGAGCTTCCAGCCGGTTTTCCATCAGGTCATACCATTGCTGCAGGCGGTCTTTCCGCGTGGCGAGGAACCATGCATGAAGAAGCAGGCGCTGCCAGCGCGGACGAAGCGTTTTTCCTTCGGGCGTGAAGGTGTCGAAAATGGCCAGCATCGAAACTGACTTGCCGGCCGCAGTGATTTGGGCGGCAGCTTCAAATGCCAGTAGCCCGCCGAGCGAATAGCCGACTAGCTGATACGGCCCCTCCGATTCCACTTCGCAAAGGCGCGCAGCCATGATGCTGGCCATCTGCTCGATTCTTGAAACGGGCTGGCCTTGCTCATCCGACTCCGGGATAGCTAAGCCGTAGCATGCTTGTGTCGGGCCGAGATGTCGCGCCAGCAAGGCAAAATCCTCACCCTGCCCTCCGATTCCAGGAAAACAAAAGATCTGCGGTCGCTGGCCGGGCGGCTGGAGTTCCAAAACGCCTTGCGGAAGCCGCGGCCTTGCAGGAGCCGTGGGTTGTTCGGCAAGCGCCTGCGCAATCGCCTCGATCGATTCATAGTCCCACATCAGCGTGGCCGGCACATCGCGCCCAAGATAGGACGCAAGCCCGCCGCTCAACCCGATGGCGGCGAGCGAATCAATGCCCAAAGAATGCAACGGCGCGAAGGCGTCGATCTGCGAAGCCGCGACGTTCATCGATTTGGCCAGTTCAGCGACAATCCAGCCGCGAATGTCGCAGGCCTTTCGACAGCCATGAGTGCCTGGCAATTTACTTTCCATCAGCGACATGCGACGTCTCCCCAAATTGTTCGAGTGTTTTGTTCAGATATGCCGTGCGTGCTGCGGCGCGACTGATTTTTCCGCTGGTCGTGCGCGAAAGCGCGCCAGGACAAAGCAGAACGATCTCATGCGGCACCACGTCGTGGTCCGAGGCGATTGCAGCGCGAAGCCGACGCCGGACTGCGTCGGCATCTAACCCGGGCGTCTGACCCACGCGGGCAGGGCGCATAAATTCGCGTCGAACTTCCGCAAGCAGGATCAGGCGTTCCAGTCCGTCAATCTCCACCGACAATGCTGCGACTCCTGAAGGCGCGATGACCTCGCGCTCAGCCGCCTCTGCGGTGACTTCAAGATCGACCGGAAAATGATTGCGACCCGCGATGATGATCAGCTCGCGCAGACGCCCGGTGATGAAAAGCTGTCCATCGGCAATGAAACCGAGATCGCCGGTGCGAAGCCAGGAGGGAGAACCATTTGATTCGCGCAGATGGCCATTGAATGTTGCCGTGCTGGTCTGAGGATCGTTCCAATAGCCTGCGGCGCAGCTTGGGCCGCTGATCCAGATTTCGCCGATGGAGCGATCGGGCAGCGTCTCACATTTTTGTGGATCGACGATCGCGAGTCGCGTGCCGCCATACGGCTGACCGCAACCAATATGCCCGGCGTTTTCACCGTCGCACGCGATTTCTCCATCCGTTGTCCGGCGAATGATGTTTCGATTCGCGCCGGGGCCGGTGACAAACAAGGTCGCCTCGGCCAATCCATAGCAGGGGAAAAACGATGTCCGCCGAAATCCGCATTTCTCGAAGGCGGCGGCAAAGCGATCCAGCGTCCTGGCGCGGACCGGCTCCGATCCATTGAGCGCATTTCTCCAGCCGCTCAAATCCAATCGGGCCTTGTGCTCATCGCTGACGCGATCGACGCAAAGGTCGTAGGCGAAGTTGGGAGCGGGGCTGGAGCAGGCTTTGTAGCTGCTGATCATCTCGAGCCACAGCCACGGGCGCATCAGAAACCGCTCCGGCGGCATCAAAACGCACCGCGCTCCCGAAAATGCGGCTTGAATGACCAGTCCGACCAGCCCCATATCGTGAAACAGTGGGAGCCAGCCGGCGATCGTTGATTTCTGATTGTGTCCACAGGCCTGCGCGATCTGAGCGCTGTTATGCAGAAGGTTAGCATGCGTTACTACCACGCCTCGCGGCATGCCGGTTGATCCGGATGTGTATTGAATGATCGCGGGGCTTGCGGGGGAAATCTCTTCGATGAGTCGGCCGCTCAGTTGTGCCCCCTCGCTCTCTCGAGGGTTAATCCAGATCATCTGATGGCCAGTTCCATCATCGCCGGTGCAGATCCTTTGCCGCGCTTCGTCGTGGGCAATCGCAAAATCTGCCTGAGCATGAGCGATGATTCCATCGAGGCGATGGCGGGTGCGCTGATGTCTTGGCAGGCTGACCGGGATGGCTGCCGCCCCGGCATACCAGCAGGCAAAGAGCGATTCGATAAAGGTCAAGCCGCTCGGAAGCGCCAGGAGAATGCGCTTGCCGCTGGCTCCCCGCTCCCGCAGAGCCGCAGCCAGCGCCGCGGCCCGCGCATCGAGCTGGCCCCACGTCATGGAACGGGCGTCCGAAGCGCCATCGGCCAGAAAGATGTATGCGGTTTGATCGGCAAATTGCGCTGCGCGCTGTCGTGACACCTGCGCGAGCGTTGTCGGCGCAGGTTGATCCGAAGCGACGATGCCGGCGAGCGGATGGTTCACGGCCTGCTCCGCGGATTCGAAATGGCCGGGCGGCTGTTTCGCAATTCCACCATCGCGCGCATCGGAGGTGATTGCCGCAGCGTGATGCCTGGCATCGGCCGCACCTCCTGGCCCGCCAGTGGTACGACGCGAAATTGCCTGGCCAGAGTCGCGAGGATGATCGCCCCTTCAATATTGGCAAAATGCATCCCCAGGCACTGATGTCGGCCGCCCCCGAATGGGAAGTAGGCGTAGCGGTGCCGGAGTGGATCCGGATCGATGAACCGGTGCGGGTTAAAGCGCTCAGGATCGGGCCAATAATCAATGTGTCGGTGCGTGAACCAGGCGGACACGATGATGCAAGCGCCGCGGGGGATCGGGTGGCCGTCAATGACCGCTTCTTCGTTGGCGACGCGCGCCATGTACCAGACCGGCGGATAAAGCCGCATCGATTCCTGAAACACCGCGCGCGAAAAAGGAAGCTTTGCAATAGCGTTCATTGGCGGGGCGTGGTCTTGGAGATTCTGATCCAGCTCGCCATGCAGTTGGGCTTCGACCTGCGTATTTTCGGCAAGAAGTTTCCACGCCCAGGAGAGGGCCAGCGCCGTCGTCTCGTGGCCGCCGACAAGCATCGTCACGATTTCATCGCGCAATTGGCGATCGCTCATGCCGCCATCACCCGATTCAATCAACAGCGTCAGCAGATCACATGGCCGGCGGTCTTGTGGCATTGCGCGACGAGCCGAGATCATTTCATAACAGGTTTGATCAATGGCCTTTCGACCGGCGGCGAATTTCGCGCTTGCGCCGGGTGCAAAGTGCATGGGCGTGCCAAAGATGGTCCACGAGATTTGACCAAGATCTTCGATCGTCTGCGTGACGGCCGCGCAAAGATCGGTCATCTTGCTATCAGGTAAATCACTGCTGAAGAGGGCCTCGACCACAATTTGCAGCGTGAGCCGGGTCATGTCCGCCATGGCGTTGATGGGCTGGCGCGCCTGGGCCGCGGCATTCCACTTCTCGGCGAGCATGCTCGTCCGCCGAACCATGTTCGCGACCATCGGCTCGATGCGGGCGGGCAGGAAATCGCGCTGCATCAGCCGGCGTTGCGATCGCCAGAACGGCCCATCGACCGCCAGAAGCCCCTCGCCGAGCATCATTTTGACCAACGACGCCCGGCGGTAATTTTCATCATGCAGAATCGCCTGAACGTGAACTGGATTGACAAAGACAAAGCATGGCCCGAAGCGCGATTGGTATCGCACGACGTCGCCATATTGATCCAGAAGCCGCTTCAAAAAGATCAGCGGATCGATGTTGGCATCGGCAATAATGCCGGCCGGCCCGGGGGTTGCTCGGGGCGATGGAACAATGCCTCCGATCCCTCCGAGCGGGTGATGAGAATCCTTGACATGTGCCCGACCCACGAATCTGTTATCGGCAAAAAGCAGAGGCAAAGCCAGCGGATGGAACGGGATCTGAGTTAATCCAGAACATTCGTGATGCAATGGAATGGCTCTAAATCTTCAATTTCGCTTGCCGCGGTGACCTTTGGCCTGCGGTGGGGCGGTCAGCGGGTCTTCGGGCCAGGAATGTTTCGGGTAGCGCGTGCGAAGGTCTTTGCGGACTTGGAAATAGGTGGTGGCCCAGAAGCTCGCGAGGTCTTCGGTAATCTGAACTGGTCGATAATTCGGACCCAACAGATGGATCAATACCGGCGCCCGACCATTGGCAATGCGAGGCGTCTGAGTCCAGCCGAAAAGTTCCTGAAGACGGACGGCAAGCACAGGCTTAGCGCCGGCATCATATTGCAAGGCAATCCGTCGGCCGGTTGGAACTTCAATGTCTTGGGGAGCAAATTGCTCGAAATCTCGATTGAGTGGATAAGGCAACGTGCCTTGCAATAGCGGAAGCAACGGGATTTGCCGAAGGTCCTGCAAGGACCGTTTGCCATGCGCGCTTGATGCCAGCAGGTCGGCCAATTCCTCTGCATCCAATTTCGGCCATGGGTGCTCGGGCATGGCTTGCCGCAGAAATGACAATCGACCTAGCCAGTTGCGAGCCGATTCGTCGGCATTGAATAGCTCGAGGGCGCGCGGGCGAATGGATTCAGCCAGCAGGGCGGCTGCTTGTTCCGGATCGATTGGGGCATTGCGATCTTCATGAAGCAAAAGATCGCGGTAGTAGACTGCATCGACGCCGACCACGCGCTCGCGCTGAGAATCAAATACCACCGATCGCTCGCGCCGAATCGATTGAGGAAAAAGTTGGTCCAGCCAATCGACTTCGATGGCACTGGCGATGCGCACCAGAACCTGGCGATTTTGGCCGCGCTGATCATGTCGGGCATCGAGTGCGAGGAAAAATTCCGCTTTCTGCACCGCTGATTCAGCCAGCAGACGAATGCCGCCGCCACCCACCATGACCGCGCCGCTGGGATCTGCGCCGCGTCGGCGCGCGACGCGATCGGGATAGGCCAATAGCGGGAGCTTGAGCAGGCGAGTGTCCAAGTCATGATTTGCCGTTCGCCGAATTCCCGCTTTTCCGGATCGTGCCAATCGCTGGCCGATGCGAAGCAGCTCATCTCGCACGCGAATCACTTGCCGAACTGCCCCGAGATCGAGGCCCTTGTCCTTCAAGCTCGGCGAGAAATTCTGCCGCTCGGCTTGTTCGAGCAGATCCAGGCGGATCAGCAGATCGGAAGCCGCCTGCGTGGCGGGCCGATACATGCGGGTTGGATCAAAAGCCTCGCTGCGAAGAATGTCTTTCTCCGAAAGCAGCGCGGCGATTGCCGCCCCTTGTGGCAGAACATCTTGCTCGACTGCCGCCAGGAGCAATCGTCCGAGCCTGGGATGAACCGGAAGCGATTGGAGCCGCCGGCCGATATCGGTCAGGCGGCCATCGGTTTCCGATGTGAGCCCGCCCAGCATCGCAAGCAAACGCTCCGCCGACGCGAGCGCTGACTCGGGCGGCGGTTCATACCAGTTGAATTGCCTTGGATCGGTTTTGCCCCAGGTGTGAAGCATCAGCAGGGCCGAGCATAGATCGACCCGGCGCACTTCCGGCGTTTCAAAATCGGCCATCGCGCGCTCATCGGCTTGTGTATAGAGCCGGATACAACGCCCCGGCGCGGTGCGACCGGCTCGGCCCGCGCGCTGAGCAGCCGAGGCTTTGCTGATGCGGGCTAACTCGAGGCGATCGAGCCCGCGCTGGGCGTCGTAGCCGGCAATTCGTGCCAGGCCGCCGTCGATCACGGTGCGAACGCCTTCGATCGTCAATGAAGTCTCGGCAATGTTGGTTGCGAGAATCACCTTGCGCCGGTCCATCGGCTTCAGAGCGGCAAATTGTTGTTCGCCACTGAGGCTTCCATGCAATGGGACGATCGCCAGATCATCTTGTGAGAACTGCGATTCCAGCAGCTTCTGCGTCCGGCGGATTTCCTCGGCGCCCGGCAGAAAAACCAGGATGTCGCCGGCATCTTCGCTTTCATCGGATAAAGCATCGCGAAGGGCGTCGGCCACCCGATCCGGCAGGGTCTCTCGAATCCGAGCATGAGCCGCATATCCATGCGTGATTTGAATGGGGAATAATCTTCCTTCGGTCCGCACGATCGGGCAGTTGCCCAGGAATTTGGCCACCGGCTCGGCTTCGAGTGTGGCCGACATCACAATCAGCCGAAGATCTTCGCGCACGGTCTGCTGCACTTCGCGAAGCAGCGCGATCGCCAGATCCGTGTGCAGGCTGCGTTCGTGAAATTCGTCCAGCAGCACTGCTCCGACGCCTTCGAGAAACGGATCGTCCAGAAGCTGACGATTGAGGATGCCTTCGGTGAGAACGCGGAGGCGCGTATCGGGGCCGATACGTTTTTCGAAGCGGATCTGATAGCCGACTTCGCGGCCCATCTCCCAATCATTCTCATCCGCGATTCGAGTGGCGGCTGCGCGGGCCGCCACTCGGCGAGGCTGAAGCATCAGGATATTGGGATGTTCTTTGTCCAGCAGATTTTCACGGAGCATCGCCGGTCCGACGCGTGTGGTCTTCCCAGCTCCCGGCGGAGCGACCAGCACCAGCGACCGGCTTTGGCGGAGCTGGTCGATGATCTCTGGCAGCGCGGAGTCGATCGGCAGGGGAGTCATGACAGGAAAGGTCAGGCGATGCAATTTTTGTAGGTCATCCGCGACGAACCAGACAGAGACGGCGCGTCCGCCGGCCCCTTGACCGTTAATATAAGTGGGCACGTCAGTAAAACCCATCTTGGCAAAGTGTGCGGATGAAACTAGAGTGTGCGGCTCAAACGGATCGGCACGAGCACGAACGTGCCAGGGAAGGTATTGAAGCGATGCAGGAATCGAGCACTCGGAAGATCTACGACGTTCACTCACTCTTCTACGATGCGACCTTCGGCCGGCTCGTGCGGCGCCGGATTGCCCGGGCGATTTCACACATGAATCTCCGGCAAAACGATCGCGTGCTCGACCTTGGCATCGGCACCGGCTGCTCGCTCAATTTCTACCCCAAGGACCGCGGCAAAATCGTCGGCGTCGATCTTTCAGCCGGCATGCTTCGCGAGGCGCGCAAGAAAATTCACGAACAGGAACGCCAGAATGTGACCGTGTTCCAGGCCGATGCCATGCGGCTGCCGTTTGGCGATAACACGTTTGATTATGTGTTCATCAGCCATGTGATCAGCGTGGTCAGCGACCCTTATCGGCTGGTTCAGGAAGCGCAGCGCGTGGCCAAGGCGGGCGCGCGCATCGTAATCGTCAATCATTTTCAATCGACCAATCGATTCCTGGCAATGCTTGAAAAATGGCTCTGCCCGCTCTGCACCAAGCTGGGCTGGAGAAGCGATTTGGCGTTGCAGGATCTGATTCGACGAACGGGGGCCGAGATCGAATACCGCTACAAGCTGGAAAGCATCGATCTCTGGGAAACCGTGGTCATGGCCAACAACAAATCGGCATTGCAGAATGGATTGGCGCACGTCGCGGCGGCCTGACGTTAAAGGCGATCAGAATTACGGATCATTTTTCTTCTTTTTTGGCTTGGCTGCGGGCTGAGTCGTCGGGCGCTGGCTTGATTCAAGCTGGCTGCGCAATTGCTCACCCCGGCTGACCAGAGCGTTCGGGTCAACCTGCACCTCGCTGATGGGCTTCAGGCTGTAATCCACTTCATGATGATCGTGAAGCGGAAGAAACTCGGTGAAAAAGTCGAATGGCACCCACTGCCACCAGGGAGCCCATACCTTGGCTTGCGTTCGAAGCGTCTGGTATCCATCCTTGCGAACTTCAACGTCGTAGGTTCCATACCATACAAAGTTGCGCGTGAATGGCGTGCGCCCGACCTCGATGTCGTTCAGCACGACCAGCGCGCCGGGCGGATCGGTTTTGACGGTCAGCGTGCGCTCGACGCACCCGCCGCTGAAAACACACAGAAACAACATTGCCGCCAGGAGTCGGTTCATCGCCACCTCAGGACGGCGGAAGTATATTGCTCCTGATGGAAATCTCCACGGTCTTCTACGCAATGGTCCTCGCGGCCCTGGGCGATGCGCTCTGGTGGCTGCTGGCCGATGCGCGCCTGCGAGGCGTGCGGCATGCGTGGCTGTGGAGATCGCTGGTCGCGCTGTTCGTGCTGTCGCAACTGGGTTACCTGTTTTTATGCCTGGCTTTTCCCGATACGGTTCGCCGATCGCGGGGGCCGGTGCCGATGTTCTTCCAGATCATCACTTACGTCTGGCATATCATGCTGCTGCCGGCGATTGGCTGCATAGGAACATTGCGAATGCTACGAAATTGGCTGAGACGCAGAAAGCGGCAGGCTGCTGATCGCATTTCGACGGTCCCTTCCACTGATGCACACGATGTGGCGCCGGCCGCGCGCCACCTTTCAAGTCGCCGGCAAGTTTTGGCAGTAGCGGCTGCCGCCATTCCACCCATTGTGGCGACATCCGTCAGCGCCGGCGGAATCGTCGCGCTCGATGGTCTGCGGACGCGCAAATTTGAGCTTCGACTCCCCAATCTCCCGCGCGACCTGGACGGAATGACCATCGCCCAGGTCAGCGACACGCACATCGGAAAATTCTTTCATGCCGACCGACTGCCGGGCTTGGCGAAGACGGTCAATGAACTCAATGCCGACTTCATCGCCTTCACCGGCGATCTGATCGATGCCGATCTGGATGACCTGCCGGCCGGTCTCGAATTTCTTCACCGCCTCAGGCCGCGCGCGGGGATGGTGATTTGCGAAGGCAATCACGACATCATCGACGATCGCGGCGAATTCGAGCGGCGCTTTGGCCAGGAAGGATTGCCGTTGCTGGTCGGAGCGCAGACGACGATCCCTTTCCGCGGGCAACTCGTGCAGTTCC
>JANWHF010000066.1 GCA_025450555.1 Tepidisphaeraceae bacterium
ATTTCTTTCGGCCGCCGTTCATGAGCCGGACATCTTTGTGGCCGTGATATCGGAACTGCCAGAGCGCCCAGGCGGCAAACCAGTTGTTGTTGTCGCCATAGAAAACGACCGTGTCCTCGGGAGAAATCCCCGCGTTTCGGCAAAGCTCCGCGAACGACCGCGGATCGATAATGTCGCGGCGGGTGCGATCGTTCAAATCGGTCTGCCAGTTCCACCCGATCGCGCCTTCGACATGGCCCTTCTCATAGGCGGCGGTATCGACATCCACTTCGATCAGTTTGACTTTCGGATCCTTGAGATGCTCGGCCACCCATGCGGTGCTTACCAGAACATCGGGATTAGCGTAGTTGCTCATGACATCCTCACTTGCTCAAAAGGGCAAACATTCTTTCAAAACTATTTTTCAGAAGGTCTGAATCGCCTGCGACTGAAACTGCCGCGAGGCGTCATCCAGCACCCAGCTTGTCATATCCACCGGCTTGCCCTTGGAAATCGCGACGATCACGTAGCTGTAAAAAGGCCAAGCATGCTCGCGGTCATATTCACTCGGGCGAGCCGGATGATCGGGATGGCTGTGGTAATATCCCAGCAGCACCAGGCCCTCTTTCTCCGCAGCGCGCTCGGCCTTGAGCTGCTGCAGCGGATCGATTGAAAAGCGGTGATACTGCTCGCCCGCTTCAAATGTATTGCTGCCGGCAACAAGCCGATCGACAAGCCGCCGGGTTAGGGATCCATCTTTCACATCGCGCCCAAAGAGCATCCCGCAACACTCATTGGGATAGGCGGCAGCGCCTTCCGACTCGATTTGCAGGCGCAGTCCATCGGACAGCTCGAGGCTGACTTTGGCGGATTGTGTTGCTCCTTCACTCACGTTCATCCACGCTTTGAAATCAAGGCCAGTTTTCCGCTTCGTAAAAGGCGTCGGTCCAGAAGCTCTCGGAGAGATATTTCGATGCTGAGTCGCAGAAGATTGTCACGACGACCGCATCCGCTGAATGCTGGGCCACATTCAGCGCCGCCACAAGATTAGCGCCAGACGACACGCCGACCAGCAAGCCTTCCTCACGTGCCAGGCGAAGCACCATGCGATGGGCGTCTTCAGTGCTCACTTCGATCTGCTGGTCGGGGAGATTGCCGTCGTAGATGCCCGGCACCAAAGCCGTCGGCATGTGCTTGAGACCCTCAAGTCCATGCAGCGGGCCATCAGGCTGCATGCTAATGCAACGAATTGCAGGATTCAGTTCTTTCAGGCGACGCGTGACGCCCATGAATGTGCCGCTGGTGCCAAGGCCGGTGACGAAATGGGTGACCCGCCCCTCCGTCTGTCGCCAAATCTCCATGGCGGTGGTTTCATAATGGGCCCGCCAGTTGGCGTCATTGTTGTATTGATCCGGATAGAAATAGCGATTGGGATCGGCTTCGACGAGGTCTTTGACGTGGCGCTGTGCGCCATCGGTTCCTTCAGCCGGGTCGGTAAAGACCAACTCTGCGCCGTAAGCAATCAGACTTTGCTTTCGCTCGACGCTTGCGTTCTTGGGGAGGGCAAGTTTGCACTTGTAGCCGCGCTCGGCGCAGATCATGGCGTAAGCGATGCCGGTGTTACCGCTCGTCGCATCGATGAGGGTTTTCTGCTTGGTCAGCAGGCCGCGGCGCTCGCCGTCGAGGATCATCGCCATTGCGGCGCGATCTTTGACGCTGCCGCCGGGGTTGTACCACTCCGCCTTCGCGTAAACGTTCGATCCGCGCAATTCGCTGCCGATCCGGCGAAACGAAAGCAACGGCGTGTTGCCCACCAGCTGCAACGCGGACCGGCCGAACTTCGGCGACTGAGAGGTTAATTCCATCACGCTCAATTCCTAGAAATCCTAGCGGAATATAGAAGAAAGGCAACCCGCCTCCGTTTAATCTCGGTATACGCTGCAAGCACCTGACTTTAAGAAGCTTATGTGCCTACCCATCGTGCATAGACCGACCGCGCTCGATCCAGATCTTCCGTATTTTGCACAATCATCCGGCCATCAGGGAATATGGTGAGGTTCAAATCCTGTGGGGGCGGCAAATGACAGCGCACCAGATGAGGCGTCTGCTGCGTCGATCCGCAGGCCGATAGTTTTGTCGCCAGCGACTTCAAGTCAATTCGCACCGCGGTTTGTGGACGCACTTGGACAGCATTTCGCCCGCACAGGCTGGTAAGGGCGCCTCGATCGCCTGCGTCAAGAAACTCGAAGATGCGCCGACCGCAGGCAATGCAGTCTTCGCGCTTTGCGAATGTGATTGAATTGGATCGGAATCGCCCCGACCAGACATCCAGCCAGGTCAATTGTTCAATGTTTTTGTCGTGCGAATGCGAAAGACGTCGGATTGCCTGGGCGGCCTGCAAGGCTCCTACCACGACCGCTGCGGGTCCGAGCACTCCCGAAGTATCACATGTGGCCAACTCACCCGGAGCGGGCGGCTGGGGAAAGATGCATCGCAGACAAGGCCCGTCCGGCGGTCGAAGCACCATCACGCGTCCTTCAACCCCGACGCACGCGCCATAAATCCATGGGATTGCATGTTTGACCGCGACATCATTGATCAGATAGCGCGTCTGGGCGTTGTCGGTGCCGTCGATAATCAATTGAACGGCATTGCCTTCGATGCAGCCGGCCAATTCCTCAATGTTGCCTGCATGGACATCGACCACGCGCGGATTGACTTTCACGGAAGAATTCACCGCGCGAAGACGTTTTTCGGCTGCAATCGCCTTGGGAACCTGCTCTCGAGCATCGGCCTCATCAAATAGCGTCTGTCGCTGGAGATTCGTTTCCTCAACCACGTCCCGATCCGCCAGGCGCAAAAATCCGACTCCTGCCCGCACAAGTTGATCGGCGATCGTCGAACCCAGTGCACCACATCCAATCAGCAGCACGCGCGCTGCCGACAGCCGGTCCTGTCCGGCTTGCCCGATTTGCGGCAACAAAGTCTGGCGATGGTAACGCATGGAATTAAGCGGCTTGCCCGTGCGACGAGCCCGATTATAGTAGCCGATCTAACAAGGATTCGCATGCCCGCAGACACTCAGCAGATCATGGACGAAGCCGTTAAGCTTGGAAAGCTCGTTGCCCAGCACCCGGCCATCGCACGATATAAAGAAGCGCGCCGCGCCGTCGATCAGGATTCCGAAGCCACGCGCATGCTTGGCGAAATGGATCGCCAGATCGAGTCACTCACGCGCCAGGCGCAGGCTGGGATGCCGGTCACCGATGCCCAGCAGCAGCAGCTTGAAACGCTGCAGAATCGCATCGTTTCCCATATCAAAATCAAGGCACTGAACCTGGCCCAGATGGAATTTGTCGATCTGCTGCGCAAGGTCTCGCAGACGATTCAGCGGCAAGTTGCCGACGTTCCGCAGGAAGGCCAGCCAGCCGCCCCGGCGGGCGGAGGCGGTGGGCCGAGCATCAGCGGATTGTCAAAGTAATTTTCGAATTTCATCAGCGGCGATGGGAGTTTCGCGTGGCGCGCTGGCTGCTCAAAACCGAGCCGGATTGCTATTCGTGGGATGATCTGGCCCGCGATAAGAAGACGGCGTGGGACGGCGTCACCAACGCGCTTGCGCTGAAGCATATTCGCACCATGAAAAAAGGCGACGAAGCCCTGATCTATCACACCGGCGATGAGCGCGCTGCCATCGGAATCGCAGAGATCACTTCCGCGCCGCATCCCGATCCATCTGGCGAGAGTGACAAGCTTGTGGTCGTGGATATCAAGCTGCGTAAGAAACTGGCGCAGCCGGTCACACTTTCAGACATCAAGGCTGATCCAGCTTTCGCCGGGTGGGACTTGCTGCGAATTGGTCGGCTCAGCGTTGTCCCCGTGCCGGACGCGATTTGGGAAAGGCTGCTCGAATTATCCGACGCGGAGAAGGCGCAATGACTGAACCCATCCGGCCCGATTATCAGTCGCCTGTACCGGAGCCGACCGAACGTCCGCATCGCCCCGCCGACGACACGGAAGAGGTCTATTACGAAGGGTCGCCAATGTTGCGCGGCGCCATCACCAAAGGACTTCTCTGGATCATCATCGGGCTTGCGCTGATTGCCGCTCCGCTGGTGGCAAAATCGGTCTTTCACCAGTACGTCGGCGTGCTCGGATACATCATTTTGATTGCCGCCGGGTTAATTATTCTGTCCTGGCCCATCCTCCTGGCCATGACCAAGCGATACCGCGTCACTAATTATCGAATCGACTACGAGCGCGGCATCCTCCGCAAAGACATCGACACGCTTGAACTCTGGCACGTCGAAGATATCAAGTTTCACCAGACGATGGTCGATCGGGTCCTTGGAATCGGCACGATCACAATTCAATCTCACGATCCGACCACTCCCAATCTGGCGATGCGGGCGCTCCCGAATGCGCGGCATCTTTTCGATCAGCTCAAGCAGCGGATCATTGCGGTCAAACGACAGCGCGGCGTGGTGAAAATGGACACCGGAAACTGAAACGTTCACAGCCGTGCGACGAAATGCCACAGGTTTTCGGCGTTGACGGGGGCGAATAATCCTACATCATTCACCCGCCTTACTTGTCGGCCCAGCCGCTTCGTTGTCGAGGAGCCGCTGGCATGGCCGATAGTAGTGGACCGGGCTAGGTCAGTGGGCCTGTAGGCGGATTTCGACTAACGGTTGTTTGTACTGGAAGGACCTTCGTACTTAAGGTCTTTCCTCTTTTTTCAGCTATGGCCGACCAACCAACGACACAAAGGTTCGTTTTCCCGCGGTGGACCAACTTCCTGCTGCCGGTCATTCCGATCGGCGCGATAGGCGGCTTGTTCTACCTGACGATCCTGTTTCTGTTCGGCGCTTCGCCGGTGACGACCGCTGAAGGTTACTCGCCGACGCAGCCGGTTCCCTACAGCCACGCGCTGCACGTTGGGCAGCTCGGCCTTGATTGCAGGTACTGTCACAACACCGTCGAGAAGACGGAGTTCGCGGCACTGCCGCCAACGCAGACCTGCATGAACTGCCATACGAACATTCATCCCAATAAGCCCAGCCTCCAGCCGGTTCGCGATAGCTGGGCGACCGGCAAGCCGGTGGAATGGGTGAAGGTTCACGATCTCCCGGATTACGTCTACTTCAATCACAGTGCTCATATCAACCATGGCGTAGGCTGCGTCGAGTGCCATGGGCGCATCGACACCATGGAAGTCGTCCACCAGGAAAAGCCGTTGAGCATGGGCTGGTGCCTGGATTGCCATCGCAATCCCGCGCCGCACCTTCGGCCTCGGGATGTGGCTCCCACCGACATGCACTGGACGACCAATGATCTGAGCGATGAGAAGAAGTCCGAGTTGGGAAACCAGCTCATGAAGGATTACGGCATCCACGACACCGTTTACATGCAGAGTTGCTCAACGTGTCATCGATAAAGCATCACGTTACCGGATTGGAATACTGGCGGAGCCTGGAACAGCTTGCCGACGGCCCTGAAATTCAGGAGCTGGTTGACAAGGAGTTTCCCGGATACACGCCGGACTTCATCAAGAAGTCGTCGCGTCGCGGCTTCCTGAAGCTGATGAGCGCTTCGCTTGCGCTGGCGGGGGTCGGCCTGACGGGCTGCCGCCGCTGGCCGCGCGAGAAGCTGGCGCCCTATTCCAGCAATCCCCGCGACCGGATGCCGGGCGTGCCGGAGCAGTACGCCACCATCTGGGAACAGAACGGCGTCGGCAAGCCGCTGCTGGTCACCAGCTACGACGGCCGGCCCATCAAGATCGAAGGTAATCCTTCCCATCCGTTCTCCTGGACGATCCCGGGGAAGATCGGCTCAGCCGACACTTTCGCGCAGGCGAGCGTTCTGGAGCTGTACGACAATCATCGCAGCCGAAATGTGATCGATCGGTCGCGGAAATTTGCCGAGTACACCAGTTGGGATGATTTCACTAAGTTTGCCAACAGTCACTTCGGTGAACTGAAGGGCAAAAAGGGAGATGGCTTTGCCGTTCTCAGCGAAGCCAGCGTCAGCCCCAGCGTCCTGGCGATGAAGAAACGCTTCCAGGCAGCATTCCCGAATGCAGGCTGGTTCGAATACGAAGCGATATCTGGTGACAATGAGCGACAAGGTGCGCAGCTCGCGTTCGGTAAACCAGTTCGAAGCATTCTGCATCTGGACAAGGCGCAGGTGGCCGTGCTGCTGGACGCCGATGTGCTGGGCGATCACCCGGC
>JANWHF010000067.1 GCA_025450555.1 Tepidisphaeraceae bacterium
AACGCTCGATTCCGCCCGAGCAGGCGCCGGCTGAAATTGAACGGCTTTCTGCTGCGCTCACCCAGGCCAATGAAGATCTCGCGCGGCTTCGCGACCGTGTGACCGCCGAAGTGGGCAAGGAAATCGGTGCTATTTTCGATTTTCACATTGGGGTTTTGCGCGACCAATCGGTCATCAAGCAGATCCGCCAGGAGATCACGTCCAACTCTGTCACCGCTGAATACGCCACCAGCGTGGTGATGCGCAGGTACGCCAACACGCTCCTGCAGCTGAATGACAAATATCTTTCGGACCGCGTCAAGGATGTTTACGACATCGAAAAGCGGCTACTTCGCCTGCTCATCGGCCAGAAGCACGAGGATTTGCTCCACCTGAGCCGAGATGTGGTGGTGATCGCCCACGATCTTCTTCCTTCGCAAACCGCCGCTCTCAATCGTCAGCATGTGAAGGGATTTGCCACCGACGTCGGCGGCCGAACGAGCCATACGGCAATCGTTGCCCGCGCCATGGGAATTCCCGCCGTCGTCGGCCTGGGCAATATCACATCAGAAGTCAGCGGCGGCGATACGGTCATCATCGACGGTGCGCGCGGCGTGGTCATCGTCAATCCCGATCGCGAGCAGCTTGAAGAACACCAGGAGGCCGGGCGCAAATTCGATCTGATGGAAACCGAGTTGCGACAGCTCGCGCCGCTGTCGGCTCAGACGCGCGATGGCCATCAGGTCAGCCTCCTGGCCAATATCGAATTCCCCGAAGACATCGACGACAGCCTGCTCTTTGGCGGCGAGGGAATTGGCTTGTATCGCACCGAATTTCTCTACCTCGCCTCGGAGAAAGAGCCGAGTGAGGAGGACCATTACAGCGCCTACGCCGATGCCCTTCGCCGACTCGAGGGTCGGCCGCTGGTCATCCGAACGCTCGACCTTGGAGCCGACAAATACACGCAAGCCAAGGCCCAGAATCCCGAGCGAAATCCATTTCTCGGCGACCGATCGATCCGCATGTGCCTGCACGATATCCCGATGTTCAAACGCCAGCTTCGGGCCATCATGCGGGCCAGCACGCTGGGCGATGTGCGCGTCATGTTCCCCATGATCTGCACGCTGCTTGAACTTCGGCAGGCCAAGATGGTCCTCAACGACGTAATGGAAGAGCTGGAGGATGAAGGGATCAATTTCCGGCGCGATATTCCCGTCGGCATGATGGTCGAAGTGCCGTCCGCGGCCCTGATGGCCGGGCAATTTGCCAAGGAGGTCAATTTTTTCTCCATCGGTACCAACGACCTCATCCAATATACCCTGGCGGTGGATCGAACGAACGAAAAAGTGGCTGGCCTGTTCTGCCCGGCTCATCCGGCGGTCCTGGCGCTGGTTCGCGACGTGATCCGGGCCGGGCGGCGCAACGGAATTAGCGTGAGCATCTGTGGTGAAATGGCAGGCGACCCCCTGTACACTCTATTACTGTTGGGCCTCGAGTTGAACATCTTCTCGATGAATGCCCCGGACCTGCCGGAGGTCAAGAAAATTATCCGGTCAACGACGATGGAACATGCCCGCCTGGTGGCGCGGCGCGTCATGAGTTTTGAAAGCGAACGACAGGTGATGCACTTCCTGCGCGAAGAAACGCGGAAGATCATCCCAGAAGTTTTTTAGGTCTGCCGACTCGGTAGTCGGCAGATCTTGGAGAAAGGTTTTCGGTTGTCGGATTCCAATTGGGCTTTAGCCGGGGCCAACCGATTTTTGGCCGCCCCGCGCGTTCGCCCGAAGGTCCGGCACCGGCTTCCACACATTTCACCCCTATTTATCAAGGAGGTTCCAGGGATGCGGCTTGGACGCCGGGACGTGCCATTTGAAGCATATATGCTCATTGGCTTACCCCGTGCTCAAAGCCCCGATAACCTGAACCGCGCGCAATGGCAAAGGAAATGCTGATTAACGTCTCCGAAGGCGAAGAATGCCGAATCGCTCTTCTGGAAGGCGGCAAGCTCGAAGAGCTTTATATGGAGCGAACCAGCTCCACTTCACACGTCAACAATATTTACAAAGGCCGCGTGATCAACGTCGAGCCGTCCATCCAGGCGGCCTTCGTCGATTTTGGCCTGGGGCGCAACGGATTTCTGCACATCTCCGACCTCATGCCGACCTATTTCGGCCGGCGCGGAGAGGAAATCCAGGAATCGGTCGGGCGAAAAATGGCCCGTCGCGATCGCCCGCCCATCCAGCGATGTCTGCGGCGCGGCGACGAAATCGTCGTGCAGGTCATCAAGGAAGGCATCGGCACCAAGGGGCCGACCCTCAGCACCTACCTGTCCATCCCCGGCAAAATCCTGGTGATGATGCCCGGCATGGTCAGCAAGGGCGTGAGCCGCAAGATCGAGGATGATGAAGAGCGCCGCCGCCTGCGGCAGATCCTTGACGCTCTCGATCCGCCTGAAGATATCGGCTTTATCCTGCGCACCGCCGGCGTTGGAAAATCCAAGGCCGAGATTGAGCGCGATCTCAAATACCTGCTCCGCCTCTGGCAGACCATCGAAAAGAAGCGTGACTCCGGCCCCGGCCCGATGGAGCTTTACACCGAGGGCGATCTGGTCACCCGCACCGTCCGCGATGTCTTCACGACCGACGTGGACAAGCTCGTGGTGGACAACAAGGAAGTGGCCAAGCGCATCCGCGAAGTGGTGAAGCTTTCGAGCCCGCGCACGCGCAACCGCGTCGAGCTGTATGAAGATCCGCTCCCGCTTTTCCACAAGTACGGCATCGAAAAAGAAATCGAGCAGATGTACAGCCGGCACGTTCCGCTGCCCAGCGGCGGGTCGCTGGTGATCGACTCGACCGAGGCGATCGTCGCGATCGACGTCAACAGCGGCAAATTCCGCGATCACAACGATGCCGAAACCACCGCCTTCCGCACCGACATGGAAGCGGCCGATGAAATCTGCCGGCAGCTTCGCCTCCGCGATCTGGGCGGCGTAATCATCTGCGACTTTATCGACCTGCGCTTCGAGCGGCATCGCCGCGAGCTCGAGCATCGCCTGCACGAGAATCTCAAGAACGACCGCGCCAAGACCAAAGTCCTTCGCATGAGCCAGTTCGGCATCATCGAGATGACCCGCCAGCGCATGCGGCCCTCGCTCAAGCGCAGCGTCTATTTCGATTGCCCGCATTGCAAGGGCGCGGGGCTGGTCAAGACGCCCGAGAGCATGAGCCTCGATGTGATGCGCCGCCTGGCGATCGCGGTCAACGACCAGCGCGTCGTGCGCGTGGAGATGGCCGTCAGCCCCGAAGTCTCCTCCTATCTTCAAAACCGCAAGCGCCAGCAGCTTGCGGCAATCGAACAGGAAAACGACAAGCGAATCCTCATCCGCGCCGACCAGACGCTGGGTCTCGATGAGATGAAGCTGGACCTGTATGACAATCGCGATGGGCTGGTCGTGGTCGAGCAGCTTGCTGCTGCTTTGGCGCATCATCCGCATACGACGCAGATCAACGTGCGCCAGCCGCAGCAGCCTCAGCGCGGAGGCCGAGGCGGACGCGACGATCGCCGACCGCAGCATCAACAGGGCCGCGATCGGCAGCGGCAGCCGGTCGAGGAGTTTGAGGACGAAGAGGCGATGGAGAGCCGCGCCGAGGAATTCGAGGACGAATTGAGCGAAATGGAGGCTCCGCGCCCGGCGCCGCCTCAGCAGCAGCGGGGCCAGCAACAGCGCGGGCAACCGCAACATCGCCCTGATCGGGAGAGCGAAGAGGGAACTGGCGCTCGGCAACATGCCAACCAGAATGGCGGCAACCAAAATGGCCAGAATCGTGACGATGAAGGCGAGGGCGGTGGTCGTCGAAGGCGCCGTCGCAGGCGCGGCCGGCGCGGACGTGGAAGAGGCGGCCAACAGGGCCAAGGCCAGCCGATGGCCCAAGGCAACTTCGATCAGCAAAAGCAGCCGCCATTTTCAGAGGAATCGGCTCCGCCTGATTTCGATCTGGAGATCGGCGAAGCGCCTGCCGAGATCACCGATGATGAGTCGATGTCGCGGCGCCCACCGTCGGACCAATCGGAAATCGAGCGCCTCGAAGTGGGCGAGGTGATCGAGGAAGAGCCAGTTTCTATCGACGAGCGCGACGCGATGTTCGCGACGGAGGAGTCGGACGAAGCTCGGTCGATCGAAGAGCCCGCCGCCGAAGCACCGCCTGAATCGACCCCCGAAGCAGAAGTTCCAGCCGAGCCTGCGCGCAAAAGCCGCCGGGGCAGGGGCGGTCGCTCGCGAAAGGCCAAGGCGCCCGCAGCGGCTGCGGAACCATCGGCTGAAGCTCCGCAATCGACGGAAGAAGAGGCCGAAAAGCCTTCTAAAGGCCCGCGCCGACGTGGCCGCCGAGGCGGCAGGGGGCGCAAAAAATCTTCGGCTAATGGCCAGCAGACCGAGACTTCAAAAGCTGCCGCATCGACTCAAGCAGCGAGTGATGCGACCCCTGAATTGAAGCCCACGAACGTTCGCACCGGTGCAGATAAGCACCTGGCGGACGATGAGCCGGTCACCCACGAGCCGGTCCGTCGCCCGCGCCACTATCGGGATTTGGACCAGATTCCCGATGATTATGATTGATGGCAGATGAATTAAATCGGTCGCGGCTCGATATCACCGATACCCGCGCGCCCGGCGCTGCGCAGGGGCGCCCATATCTGAGCGTCAACTTTGCCTGTTGCGGAGTCTATCAGCGGATCTACCGCTCGCCGGACGGCTCCTGCTATGCCGGCCGCTGCCCGCGCTGCGCTCGGCCGGTGAATTTCAAAGTCGGCCAGGGTGGAACGTCGGCTCGGTTCTTCACCGTTTCGTAGGTTCGACAAACCGCTCAAAATTATCTGAGAGATAGGCAGCCGCGGTTCGCGCCACCTGTTCCCGCGTCACCTTCCAGCCCGCGGCGGCGAGATCCTGGAACTTGTCGTTCATGACCTTGGCGATAATCCGCCGGCTGTGCTGCCATTTGTAGAGCAACTGGTCCAGAATGCGGGCGTCGCTGTGTTGCGGCACAAAGCTTTCTCCGAGCATTTCCATGCGCATTCGCGTCATTTCTTCGATGATGCTGGGATTGTTCATGAACCACCAGCAGCCGAAGATCATCAGGTTCGGCGATTTTCGCGCTGCCACCACCAGCTCGTGCTGATTCTCCCGCGAGAGCATCGTGCAGAGGAATTTGTTGTCCGGATTCTGGGCGCAGATGCGCTCGACGCTGGAGATGTCCGCATGCCCCAGTGAATCGCCAGCCATGCGTAGCTGCGGATTGGCCGCCCGGCGCACGCCGATCATCATCGCGAAAGGCAGGTTCCGCTCCCGCGCGATCGGCAGGATTGCCTCATTGAGCACGCGCGTCGTTGGCGAATCATCGGGATATCGCCAGGCTGGCGTCAGCGAAACCGCCATGTAGATCGCCTTCATCCGATCGAGCCATTCATTGAGGAATCGTCGCACCTGGGCCATCGTCGCGCCGTCCAGCGATGCCGAACATTTGTAGCCCATCTGGCTCAAGCTATCGGCCACGTTCGGCCATCCCAGCAGCAGTGGATCGATGCGAAGCACCGCGCGAAAGCGCCGATCAACATCGACACCCTTTAGCCAAACCTGGCGCTCAGCCGGATCAAACGGATCGTTGGTCATGACGATCGAGCGAACGTTCGCCAGCGTCATGATCCGATCCAGATAATCCTGCGACTTCTGCTGCGCAAAATACTCGCGAAAGCCTTTGAGATCGCGCGCGTTAACGTCCAATCCCAGGGCATTAAGAACGGTCAACACGCCCCGGCAGGCCTCGCTCAGCGGCGCGCGCTCGACGAACAGAGTCCGCCAGATGAAATCAGCCTGCGCGCTTTGCGACATCGACCAATATTGCTCGTAAGGCAATCGCGCGGCGCGGATCGACTCGGCAATCAGGTAGTGATAGGTGAGTAGTTCGTCGATACCCCACAGCATCAAGCCGCCGAAGGCGGGCGGATACAGATGCGTGTGCAGATCGGTGACCGGCGTCGATTGCACGGCCTCCTGCACCCATTGTGAAATCTCGTTGGACGAAGCACTATTCATCGTTGCTCCGGTGCTGTCGCGTTGCGCTTACTTCACCAGCGGCGCGATCTTCTTGACCCAAAGCTCATAGCCACTGCGATTCATGTGCAGCATGTCGGGCCGGAACAACTCCGGCCTCGGCTTACCCTCGGCATCCACCACCAGCGACCAGGTGTCGATGTAATGAAAATGCTCATGCGACTTGCAGTAGGCTTCGATCAAAGCATTGGTTTCCTTGTCCTTCTCCATGAATTTCGTTCGCGATGGACTGGGCTTGATCGACAGGTAATACAAATCGGCATCGGGAAGAGCAGCGTGAATCTTGCCGGCCAAATCCTCGAAGTCGGCAAACACGCGCTGCGGCGACTTGCCCGAGGCAATGTCGTTGTCGCCTTCATACATAAAAATGCGATCGGGGTGATAGGGAATGACGATGCGGTCGGCAAAGCGGTCCAAGTCTGACATCTGCGATCCGCCGAAGCCGCGATTAATGGTTTTGGCAATTGGAAAATCGGTTGACAGTGTATTCCAGAAGCGGATCGTCGAGCTGCCGACAAAAAGGTTGGCATGCCGCGGCGGCGGGTTTTGCTTGTCCGATTTCTCGAAGGCTTCGATGTCCTTCTCATAAGGTGGCGGTTTGGTTGCCGTCGATTTGGCGGGGGCATCCGCCGCATGCAAAACGGGAAGTGGTCCGCACAAGCCCAATGTCAAAACGATAAAAAGTGCTCGATTGATCATGGCGAATGAGTGTAATGAAGCCGCTGGCGAATCGCACGCCCGGATTGTCACTTCTGATACAGCGGCAGGTAACGGAAGGGCACGCACAGCGCCAGGCAGGCCATGGCTGATCGATAGGCTGGCCCGGCTTCCTGTTCCTGACCGTTGCCGCCGCCGAAGCTTCCATCGGGCTGCTGTTCTGCCATCAAGGTGTTGCAGAGGCGCGGATAGATGGTATCCCAATAATTTCCCCCAAGCTGATTAACCGCCTGCGAGCAGTAATAGACCGCGTAGTAATAAAACTCGATTCCCGGATTGTCCGGCTGATTTTTCAACAGGAAATCACCGGCGGCCAGCGCTTCTTTCGAATCGTGTTCGCCCAATAGTTCCAACGAAAGAATGCCGGTGCCCGAGCGGGCTTGATTCGGGCCTCCTCCGGGTTGATATCCAAAACCACCGGTCGGTACCGCGCTTCGGCGGATGTATTCGCGCCCGGCATCCAGCGCTGCCTTGGGCACCGCTGCCCCGCAGTTGGCTGCGCCGCGGAGGGCCATCAGTTGCCAGCCCGTGACGGAAATGTCCGAATCGGGGCTGTTGACCTGATACCGCCAGCCGCCTTCGTATTGCGGCGCGGATTTGGGCGCCTTTTGCGCATCGAGAATCAGCTTCACACTGCGCGCCAGCGCATGCGCGATCTTCACCCGCCGCGCGTCATCGACCATGCCATA
>JANWHF010000068.1 GCA_025450555.1 Tepidisphaeraceae bacterium
AGGAGCCCGGCAAGCGGCGCGTCTCGCTCAATTCAATGTATCCAACCGGTGAAGAAGGAAGCTGGGATTATTCGCATGGGTTCCAATGGGCGATGCAGATCGACCAGACCGCATGCATCGGCTGCAATGCCTGCGTCATCGCCTGCCAATCGGAAAACAATATCGCGGTGGTGGGGAAAGACGAAGTCGCCCGCCAGCGCGAGATGCACTGGATTCGCATTGATGATTGGTTCGGCGATCAGCCGCCGGCCCGAAAAGGGGACTCGAACCAACGCCTCGAGGCCTCGGACCCGCTGGATGATCCGCAGATTACGCATCAGCCTGTGCCCTGCATGCACTGCGAGAATGCACCGTGCGAGCTGGTCTGCCCGGTCGGCGCGACGGTTCACAGCGCCGAAGGTCTCAATGAGATGGTTTACAACCGCTGCGTCGGCACGCGGTACTGCTCGAACAACTGCCCTTACAAGGTCCGACGATTCAATTTCTTCCTCTACAGCGACTATTGGACCGCGAGCAAAAAACTCCAATACAACCCGGACGTGACGGTTCGCAGCCGTGGCGTGATGGAGAAATGCACCTACTGCATCCAGCGCATTCAGGAGACGCGCATCGCCATCGAGAAGATGGAAGTGCGATTTGGCGACAGAATCGAAGCCGCAAAGAGAGATAAGGATTCCGCCCGCGCGGATCAGCTCAAGCAGCAAATTACTCAGCAACGTCAGTCGATGAAAAATGCGCTTCAGACGGCGTGCCAGCAGTCCTGCCCGACCGAGGCAATCATCTTCGGCGACAAGAACGATCCCCAGAGCAAAGTGACCCAGTACCGAAATGACCTGCTCGATTATGGCCTGCTCGAGGACCTGACCACCGTGCCGCGGACGCGATACCTCGGCCGGCTGCGAAACCCGAATCCGAGACTGCTTGGAATGGGCGCGCGCGTCGCCCAAGCCGCTACCGAAGAGCCTTTTGACGCAGGGAAAAACGCATGAGCACTGTCCCCATCAAAAGCATGACCCTGCGGGATTATCCGGTGATCGCACCGGGCCATACCTACGGCACGGTCACCGACGTCATCAGCGACGTCGTCTTAAAACGGCCTGGCGGAAAACTCTGGTGGCTCTGCGTCCTGTTTTGCTTTGGCCTCGTTTCACTCCTGGGACTTGCCGTCGTTTACCTCATCGCCAAGGGCGTGGGAATCTGGGGCGTAAACATTCCCGTCGCCTGGGGATTTGCCATCGTCAATTTCGTCTGGTGGATTGGAATCGGCCATGCCGGGACATTCATCTCGGCCATGCTGCTGCTGATGCGGCAGGACTGGCGCACGAGCATCAACCGCTCGACCGAAGCGATGACACTCTTTGCCGTCATGTGCGCGGGCATGTTTCCGCTGTTTCACCTGGGGCGCATCTGGCGGTTCTATTATCTGCTGCCCTATCCCAATCCGATGGAGCTCTGGCCGCAGTTCCGCAGCGCACTGGTGTGGGACGTGTTCGCGGTCTCCACTTACTTCACCGTATCGCTGCTCTTCTGGTACATCGGCCTCGTCCCGGATCTGGCCACCCTCCGCGACCGCGCGAAAAACAAGATCTTGAAGATCGTTTATGCCATCGGCGCAATGGGCTGGCGCGGATCATCGATTCACTGGCAGCGCTATCAATCCTGCTATCTGCTGCTCGGTGGTTTGGCGGCTCCGCTCGTCGTGTCGGTACACAGCGTCGTGTCGATGGATTTTGCGGAGGCGGTGGTTCCGGGCTGGCATACGGCCATTTTCCCGCCCTATTTCGTGGCCGGTGCTATTTTTTCCGGCTTTGCGATGGTGCTGACGCTGCTCATTCCGCTTCGGTATTTCTACGGCCTCAAAGACTTCATCACCGTCAAGCACATCGACAACTGCTGCAAGATGCTGCTCGTCACCGGCCTGATTGTTTTCTACGGTTATGCCAGCGAAGCGTTCATGGGATGGTACAGCGGCGATATCTATGAGCGGTTTATGAATCTCAACCGCATGTTCGGTCCTTATGGCTGGTCCTTCTGGACGATTATCGCCTGCAACTGTATCGCCCCGCAGTTTTTCTGGATTCGGCGCATTCGCCAGTGTGTACCGCTCGTGTTCGTTTTCTCGCTCATCATTCAATTCGGAATGTGGCTGGAGCGGTTTGTCATTATCGTCGGCAGCCTGCATCGCGATTTCATCCCGACGCAGTGGGGAATGTACTACCCAACCTTCTGGGATTACGCGGTGCTGGCGGGAACGATTGGGTTCTTTTTCCTGTGCTTCCTGCTGTTCGTGAAATTACTGCCTTCGATTTCGATTGCTGAGGTGCGTGAGTTGGTTCATCAGACCGATCATGGCAAGCATCCTCCGGAATCGTTCGAGCCGGCTTTCGCGAAATAATTGTGCGTAAGAGCTGATGGAAGAGGAAACAAAAATTTTCGGAATCGCGGCGGAATTCACTTCCTCCGAAGCACTGCTGGCCGCGGCCAAGCGCGTGCGGCGCGCGGGTTATCAGCGCGCCGATGCTTTCAGTCCTTTCCCGGTTCATGGCGTGGCTGAGGCATTGGGATTTCCAAGAACGAATATTCCGCTCATCACGCTCATTGGTGGCCTTCTTGGCGCGAGTCTTGGATTCTTTATGTGCTGGTATGCCAATGTCATCAGCTATCCATGGAACGTCGGCGGACGCCCGCCCAATAGCTGGGAAGCGTTCATTCCAATCACATTCGAGCTTGGCGTGCTTGGCGCGTCGCTTACCGCTGTCTTTGGCATGTTCGTTCTCAATGGCCTGCCGATGCCTTATCACCCGATGTTCAACCTTGCCAGTTTCGAGGCGGCAAGCCAGAGCCGGTTCTTCCTGGTGATCCAAAGCGACGACCCCAAGTTCAATCGACAAACGACCATGGAGTTTCTCGCGGCATTAAATCCGGTGGCGGTAACGGAGGTGCCAAAATGACACCTTCGAAACTTCGACTTTTTACACTTTTGGCCGGATTGCTGCTGGTGGTATCAGGCTGCCGATTTAAACCGCCCAACAATATGGAAGCGCAGCCGCATTACAAACCTTACCAGCAGGCTCCGACGTTTGCCGATGGTACCGAAGCCCGGCCTCTGCCGGCTGGCGCAGTACCCATCGCGGCGGCCGATGCTCCGGGACATCCGTATGCCCAGGAGCGTGACGAGCTGCCTGCCGACACGACCGTAGCCGCTGACAATCAGAAGATGCCGTTTCCGGTGACGCGCGAAGTGCTCGAACGTGGGCAGGAGCGATTCAATATCTATTGCTCGGTGTGTCATGGCCGGCTCGGCAATGGCGATGGGATGATCGTGCATCGCGGCTTCACGCCGCCGCCTTCGTTCCACATCGCCCGCCTGCGGTCCGCGCCCGATTCGCATTTTTACAATGTGATGACCAACGGCTATGGCGCGATGTTCAGCTATAACGATCGCGTGCGCCCTGAAGACCGCTGGATGATCGTTGCGTACATTCGCGCCCTTCAGGCTTCGACGGCGCACCTGACGCCACAGCAGCTTCAGGCGCTCAATCTTCAGGGGGCGCGGCCATGACCAACGCACCGCTTGATCCGAGCGTCACGCCTCCTGAAATCCATCGATTCCGGCTGGTGTTTCTGGTGATTGGCGTCGCCCTGCTGCTGGCCTGCATCCCGGGCTGGATCTTTGTGCCCAAGATGTTCTACCCGGCCTACCTGTTCGCCTGGCTCTTCTGGTTCGGCGTGTCGCTGGGTGGCCTTGCGACGATCATGCTTCATCACACCACCGGCGGAGGGTGGGGATATTTCGTCCGCCGATTTGGCGAAGCTGCCGGGGCCGTCACCATCATCATGCCGGTCTTATTCATCCCGATTTTCTTTGGGCTGAAGGTGCTCTATCCCTGGCATCCGGGAAACCCCAGCTTTCACGAACCTCATGTTGAGGCGCGCGAGCTCTGGTTCAACACACATCTGTGGGTCATCCGCTGGGCGATCACGCTGGCGATCTTCATCTTCTGGACCTGGGCGCTGCGGATCCTTTCACTCCGGCACGACAAGGAGCCCACTTATGGACGCCTGAACGCGATGTATTGCCTGAGCGCGGCGGGAATGGTCGTCTACTTTGTCATCATGAGCCTGGCGGGCGTCGATTGGATCATGTCGCGGGTGCCGGAATGGCGCTCGACCATGTTTGGCTTCATCATCGTTCTGGGACAATGCGTTTCGGGGCTTTGTCTTTTGATCATCATGCTGGGCTGGGTGGCGAGGCGCACGCCTTTCAGGGAGCGCGTCTCTCCGGATCATTTCAACGATCTGGGAAATCTGTTGCTGACCTGCGTGATTCTCTGGGCCTACTGCTCGTTCGCTCAGCTCCTGATTACGTACCTTGGTAACGGACACGGCGAGACAACCTGGTACATGCCGCGTACATCTGGGCCGTGGCATGCCATTGCAGCGATATTAATCGTATTCCATTTCCTGGTGCCATTTTTCCTGCTGCTGATGCGGTCAATCAAGCGATACATTCCCGCGATCATGTGGCTCTGCGCCTTGCTGCTGGTGATGCGAATGCTCGATGTCTTCTGGATCACTATTCCATCGGGTGAAGACGCTGGCTTGCCGCTGCCCTGGAGTGAAGCGGCATTGGCGGTTGGATCGGTGATCGGAATTGGAGGCGTGTGGATGGCAGTATTTCTGTGGTTGCTGGAGGGACATTCGTTGATTCCGCTGGGCGAAAGCGTGCCGCTGTTGGCTGCGCCGCTGGACGAAGATGAATCCTCGCAAGACTGGGAGAGGCATGATGGAATCGAACACGGCCCACAGCCAGGGCCCATCGGCTGAATCCCTTCGTCGGGGATATGAAACCAGCGATATCACCTTCAGCGGCCTTGTATGGTTCGTGCTGGGCACGATCGTCTTCGCCGTCGTGCTGTGGATCATTATTTGGTTCATCATGCAAATGTTTCTGCACAATGCTCGAGTCGATGATGTGCCTCGCTCAGCGATCCATGCGGTCCAGGTTCCGCCTGCGCCCACCATTCAACCCATGCATGCTGCCGATGTTCTGCCTTCCCAGGATTTGCAGGAAATGCGCGAGCACGAGGATGCGGTCTTCAAGCAGTTAGGCTGGAAGGTGGACTCGGCGACCCATTCGGTACAGATCCCGGCTGACATGGTTGCAAAAGTTCGCGACGCAGAGTCGGCAATTTCCAGGTCGGCGCCCACTGCGGGGCCGAAGAATGCGAACACGATCAACCCCGGTCCACCGACAACGCAGACGACCAATGGCGCGGCGCTTTCGCCGCAGGGTCCGGGCGGCAATCGACAGAATCCACCTTATCCGGGTTCAGAACGGCAGTAAAAGTGATGGATGTCCTATCAACAAATTGGAGATTTCGGCGCGTTAGCCTCTGGGCGGCACTTTTGCCCGTCGTACTGATCGCACTAATGTGCGAAGTGAGTTTCGCTCAAGTTCCGCCGCCGCCCGCCCCACTTAAGCCGGCTCCGACCATTATCCAGCGCATCGGCATTTCGCAGAATCTGGGCGCGCAGGTACCGCTTGACCTCACATTCGAGGATGAGGCAGGCCACGAGGTTCAATTGGCCGATTACTTCAAGGACCGTCCGGTCATTCTCACGCTGGTCTATTACCGCTGTCCGTCGCTGTGTACGATGGTGCTTAACGATCTAACCCGCTCGATCCGCACGATGGATCTGACGGCTGGCAAAGATTTCCAAATCGTCACCGTCAGTTTCGATCCCAATGAGACGCCCGACCTGGCGGCGGCCAAAAAGAAACAGTACCTGGCGTCGTACAACCATCCCGGCACTGAAAACGGCTGGCATTTTTTGACCGGGAAGCAGCCCGCCATTTCCCGGCTGACTGAATCGGTTGGATTCCGCTATGCATGGGATGAAGGCTCCAAGACCTATGCCCACGCCAGCGGAATCATGGTGCTGACACCCGGCGGCAAAATCTCGCGCTACTTTTATGGCATCGATTATGCACCTTCCGATTTGAAGCTTTCGCTGATCGCCGCTTCGTCCAGAAAAATCGGAACGCCCACTGAACGGATCCTGCTGTACTGCTTCCACTATGACCCCCGGACCGGCAGGTATGGAATTCTGGTCTGGCGGATGGTGCAGGTCGGTTGCGCCCTGACGGTGCTCGCGCTGGGCGGATTCATCGGATTGAGCTTATGGCGCGAACGCCATCCCGTTTCGCGACGGCGTCTGGGAGTCTGATGCGAGGAATTTGAAGGTCAGAAAAAGATATGTTCCGCACGTTCAGCATCTTCCCGCCTGAAGCATCCAATTTCGCACTGGATGTCGATCTTCTGCTGGCATTCGAGGTTGGCATCTCGGTGCTGTCTACCCTCCTCATTGCTGCATGCGTGGTCTACTTTGCCCTCCGCTATCGGCGTCGAAGCCAATATGATGTGCCGCCGCCGCAACCCTCCCCAATGATTATCGAAGTGGCCTGGAGCGTCATCCCGTTTCTGATCATGCTCGGCATGTTTTTCTGGGGCGGAAATATCTATGTCCGCGCCAAGCGCCCGCCGGAGCATGCCATCGAGATCCAAGTGATCGGCAAGCAATGGATGTGGAAAATCCAGCATTCCAATGGCGCTCGAGAAATTAATGCGCTGCACATTCCGATGGGCCAGCCGGTCCGGCTCATCATGGCGTCGCAGGATGTGATTCACGACTTTGGAATTCCCGCATTTCGCGTCAAGCAGGACGTGCTGCCCGGCAGCTTCACCGATGAATGGTTCATCGCGACCGAGCTTGGTCAGTTTCACATTTATTGCGATCAATACTGCGGCGCGGAGCACGCGAAGATGGTGGGCACGGTCGTCGTAATGGATCCGCAGAAATATGCGCAGTGGCTTGCCGGCGCTTCAGGAGATGAGCCGCCCGCCAACGCCGGCAGCCGATTGTTCGTCACCTACGGCTGCAATGCATGCCATGGCACGCGCGCGCCGACGCTGGCGGGTCTTTTTGGGCGCGATGTCGAATTGGACGACGGCAGCACCGTCAAGGCGGACGAAGCTTACCTTCGCGAGTCGATTATTGAGCCAGCGGCCAAGGTGGTTAAAGGCTACCCGACGGTTATGCCCAGTTACCGCGCACAACTCAGCGAAGAGCAGATCATGCAGCTTGTCGCTTACATCAAGTCGCTGGGCGCGGCTCGGAGCGACAAGGGTGTGATGCTCGCTCCCTCGACGCAGCCGGTCAATGGGCAGAGTCCCGATCGCGTGCCCAATTTCCCGCCGGCCCGTCAGCCGCCCTGGATTGGCCAGCCGCCTGGGGCGCCCGGCAAGTCGCCATGATTGCAACCATGAAACGGTGCGGTGTTTTCTTCTGAGGTTCGGCACATGACCAGCGTGATCTACGATCCCATTTACGAAGCCAGGCCAACATACCTGAACATCGCGCACACTGTTCGATCCTGGCTGCTGACCAAAGACCACAAGCGCATCGCGATCCTCTATATCATTTCCATCACCCTCTTTTTCATGATCGGCGGCGGCGCTGCCACGCTGATCCGCATCAACCTCGTGACGCCTGACGGCGTCTTCGTGGATCAGGAAACCTACAACCGGCTGTTCACCATCCATGGCGTGGTGATGGTCTTCTTTTTCCTGGTTCCCTCCATTCCGGCGACGCTGGGTAATTTCCTGATTCCTTTGATGGTTGGCGCGCGCGATCTGGCCTTTCCCAAGATCAATCTCGCGAGCTGGTACATGTTCATGGGCGGCGGCGCGCTGGCGCTGAGCGCCATTTTCATGGGAGGGATGGACACCGGCTGGACCTTCTATACGCCCTACAGTAGCGCGTTTGGTAACAGCCATGTGGCGTTAGCCATAGCCGGGATTTTCCTGGCGGGATTCAGCTCGATTTTCACCGGCTTCAATTTCATCGTCACGATTCACAAGATGCGATGTCCAGGCCTGACCTGGTTCCGGCTGCCGCTGTTTTGCTGGAGCATGTATGCCACGAGTTTGATCATGGTGCTGGCGACGCCGGTGCTGGCGATCACGCTGACCCTCGTGGCAATCGAGCGGTTGACGGGTGTTGGCATCTATGACCCCGCCATCGGCGGCGATCCGGTTCTGTTCCAGCACATGTTCTGGTTCTATTCCCACCCGGCGGTGTACATCATGATCCTGCCGGGCATGGGCGTCATCAGCGAACTGATGACCTGCTTCTCGCGCAAGCGCGTGTTCGGCTATACCTTCGTCGCGTTTGCAAGCCTTGCCATCGCGATGCTCGGCTTCCTGGTCTGGGCGCACCATATGTTCGACGCCGGCATCTCGCTCTACAGCGGGTTGGTGTTCTCGATGCTCAGCTTCATGGTTGCGGTGCCGTCGGCCATCAAGGTCTTTAACTGGACCGCGACGATGTACAAAGGCTCGGTGTCGCTTGATACGCCGATGCTCTATGCGCTCGGTTTCATCGGCCTTTTCACGATCGGCGGCCTGACAGGTGTGATGCTGGCGACGCTCGGGCTGGACATGCACATGCATGACACCTATTTCGTAATCGCCCATTTCCACTACATCATGGTCGGCGGCATGGTGATGGCTTATCTGGGTGGGATGCACTTTTGGTGGCCAAAGATCTCTGGGCGTATGTACCCCGAATGGTGGGGCCGGATTTCGGCGATCCTGATCTTTCTCGGATTCAACCTGACCTTTTTCCCGCAATTCATCGCTGGATATCTGGGCATGCCCAGACGTTATCACTCTTATCCGCCCGAGTTGCAGGTCTATAACGTGCTCTCGTCGGCCGGGGCTTCGATCCTGGCGGTGGGATATCTGCTCCCGCTGGCTTATTTCCTCTGGTCATTGAAGTATGGGAAAGTCGCTGGCCCCAATCCATGGCGCGCGACGGGACTGGAATGGCAGACTTCGTCACCGCCGCCAAAGGACAATTTCGAGAAAACGCCCATTGTCGATCAGGAGGCTTACGCCTATCACCTGATGGCGCCGACGGGACATGTGCCTGAAGAAGCCGCAGCGACAGGCTAATTTCGCATCCATGTGTCGAGAGATGAATTTTTCAGGAGTTTGATTGAAGGCAGTGAATCATGGCAGAGCATAGCCTGGTGGCACATCAGTTCGAGGACGCCGACCAGCAGCGCGAAGTCGCGACGCTGGGGATGTGGACGTTTTTGGCCACCGAGATTTTGTTCTTTGGAGCGGTGCTCGTGGCCTATGGGGTCTACCGCCTGCGCTGGCCCGACGCGTTCCGCCAAGGCAGCATTGATCTGAAATGGTATCTCGGCGGGTTCAACACCGCCGTGCTTCTGATCAGCAGCTTCTTCATGGCGATGGGCGTGCACGCCGCCCAGCTTGGGCATTCAAAGAAGCTGGTCGTGTACCTGATTCTAACCGTGATCCTCGGCACGCTCTTTTTGGTCGTCAAAGGGACTGAATACTACATTGAATATGAGGAAGGATTGGTGCCCGGTCCGATTACCTTCAAGGTCCATCCGCCGCCCGAATCGGAGGAGAATGGCTTCATTCGCGCCTTTAAAACATTTGAGAAAAAAGTCGAGCCCTGGACTGCCGCCGAGACGGAGAAGGAAACCCGCCCGCCTCAGGAACGGCTGTTCATGACCTTCTATTTCATCCTCACCGGAATTCATGCGACGCACATGATCATCGGGATCGGACTTCTATTGACGTTGATCGTGCTGGCCAAGCGAGGCCACTTCACCGCCAATCATCATAATGCGGTGGAGATTGCGGGTCTGTATTGGCACTTTGTGGACACGGTCTGGGTTTTCCTGTTCCCGATCCTGTATCTATTGCGAAATCCGTAAATACGAGCAAGCATCATGGCCGGCACCGAACATAAAGAGCACGTTGTTTCCCCAGGCGTATACATCACCATCGTCATCCTGCTGATGATCCTGCTGGTGATCACGATTGTGATGGCGTTTGTCGATATCGATCATTTCACGCAAGAGCATCACCTGGGCTCGGGCTGGAACACGGGCATCGCGCTGGCGATCGCGATCATCAAGGCCATTTTGATCATCCTGTTTTTCATGCACATCAAATATGCGGCGAAGTTGACCTGGGCGTTCGCCGCGGCGGGATTCGTCTGGCTGGCGATCATGATTGTGCTGACCATGACCGACTACATGACCCGCAATCATCCCGCCGGGTCTACGCCTCGCGGCGAGCCGCGATATTTTCTGCCGGCTCAAGGCTGATCATCGGTTTGCCAAGTCACATAGAGCTTTCCCAGATTCAAATATTCAAATCTTTTCCACATTCTTGTCGATTTGGATCGGACACAATGTTAGAGTGCTCCGAATTGCCGATCGTTGCGGGTTTGCTTTGGCTATGGCAGACCCGTTCGTGACGCGGCTATGGGTTAATTGTTTGGGAGAAGGTGCCACGTCTCGTCCGCATTCCGCTGGCGGAAGTTTTTCCTTATCGTGAGGGAGGCCCGCACATCGGTTCCAAAGTCGTCGGCCCGATCTCCCGCGCGGGAGTGATCTTATGAAGATGATTGAGGCGCTTGAGCGCCGGCAGTTGCTGTCGGCGGTGGCGGTGTTTGTCCCCTGCTCGTCCACCCTTTTTATTGCATATTCGTCCGACGTGCCAAGCAACACGCTGACGGTCACGGAAACCGCCACGCGCGACCAGAACGGCAATGTCACCGGCAATACCGTTACTGCATTCGATAATCAGGCCGGGCTTGACGTGCCGATCGACGATGGCAGCCATCCTGATGGCGTTTACACCAACGTCCAGCATATCGTCCTGATCGGCGCCAATACCGACGACAACATCACCTACCAGGGTGATGATCTGGGTGCCGCGATCTTTGGCAACGGCGGAAATGACACAATTCAGGTCGTCGACGGCACCGGCCAGAGCACCGTTTTCGGCGGCGACGGTAATGACATGATCCAGGTCGGCGGAAACTCCAATACCATCATCTCCGGCGGTAATGGAGATGACACAGTCGTCCTGTTCGGCAGTGGCAGCGGCGAGCTGATTGACGCCGGTAATGGAAATGACACGGTCGTCAATGAAGGCTTCCTTCAAAATTCCACAATTCTGGGTGGGAACGGCAACGACACCATCATCAACGATGGGGTCATGATCAACGACGTGGTCAATGGTGGGAACGGCAACGACATTCTGATCAACAACGGCGTCATCACCGGCGGCACCTACAACGGTGGCAATGGAACTGATACCCTTCAGAACACAGTGGATGCCGTCAATGTTTCAGGCATTCAGGTTCTCAGCGCCACCCTCGTTCAAAATGGATTGGCGTAACCCCATCGCGACATTGCGATAAGAATTGTAGAACGGGCGGCCTTCCTTCCTGGGATGCCGCCCGTTTCTTTTATGGCACGAGATTGACCGTGTCCACGCTGGATGAAACGCTGGCGCTGGAAGCGGTGCCCGTCTGAAGGGTCACCCCTACCCAGGCGGTGTAGGTCGTTTGTGCCGAAGGCACGTGCTGGTAAACGCCCGACGTTGAACGAAGTGCAGTAAGAGTCTGCACCTTTCCTGATGGGCTCTTGACCGAGACGACAATTCGCTTCATCCCTTTGTCGGTTGATACGACGGTTGTCGGCGTGGTCGGATCGACGTAGCTAACCTGCACGGAGCGCGTCCAACCGGTAAAACCGGGTATCACGGCGCCAGCCCGATTGGCGGGCGGCGATTCGCTCCACCCATTGTAATCGTCCACGTCATTGTAGCTGGAACGCTTTTCGCCGGATTCCGGGCCGAATGTGGTACTGCCACTCACCGGGTCGGCATACGAAGATTGAACGATCTCACTCATCAATTGCTGCGCGAGCAGCATTGCCCGGCTCAAGTCCTGCCTGGAGTTTCGAGCTCGGGCGTAGGCTCCTACAAGGTTAAGGGATGTGCAGAGCATCACCGCGACAATCACAATCGAAAGAGTGGCCTCAAGCAGCGTGAAGCCGCTCCGCGACGAGTATGTAGATTGAAACAAGCTGCGCATGGTCAATTGCTTGTGGTGTAAGTGCCGTATACGGTGAACTGCATCGCCGTCAGCGTCGAGAGCGCCGACCACGAGCTGCCGGCATTGGAGCTTGTCGTCCACTGCGTGTTGGCCAGCGCCAGCAGAGCTTTGTTGACGCTGGTTCCGGTTGTGGACGCAGTCATCACGATGGCATAATTCTCCCCGACGGTGAGGTTGGCAATGGGAGATGCCGGCTTGAAATCGACCGTCAGATTGCCCACCGCAAGAGTCGAACCACTCACGGACGCCGATCCCAGAACCGAGGCCAGAGGGATTCCGCCGGCATCGACCGGCTCGACGCGCATGGTGACCGTCCCCGTGTTTTTGCCGTGCAGTTGCACCTGAACGTGCGTGATTTTCCAGGACACCGCATTGGCCGGCAGGGATGGTGTGAAAACTTCTGCCGCCCAGGCGGTTGAACTGAGCGCCTGCTGCACTGGAAGTAAAGAGTTTTGTGAGATCAGTACCTGTTCAGAGCTTTCGGTGAGCGTGGGCGCTGAGCCGACCGTTCGCGCGTAATAGGCCAGGCTAAACGCCTGCACGTTGTCGGCGATGGATACGGCCGACAGATTGTTGTATTGCCGCATGAGCGGCGAGCCGGCGCCGGCCCAGGAGTAGATGACCGTTTCCGGCTGGCCGTCTCCATTTCGATCCGGCACGGTAAGTGTACAGCCGGTGGCGCTGGAGCTTGAAATGTTCGTGGCGACCTTAAGGTCGGCCTGAAGCTGCGCCGCCGCGGATTGAGAAATCCCCACCTGATTCACCGTCGCATTGGGATCGCGATTGTCTTCGGCGGCCCGCAGCGCGGCATTGATCGACGACCCGACGGCAAGCACAATCATCGAGATGACCAGCATGCTGATCGCCAGCTCGACAAGCGTGAAGCCGCGCGCAGCGCCGGGACGATTTTGCATTCGCAGGCGCGTCATTGCACCACCACCTTTCCTGTTGTGGCCTCGACGGTGACGGTGTGCTGGACGCCGCCGGATTGCACCACGATCTGCCCGCTCTGGTCGGCGGCGCCGTACTGGTTGAAGGTGAGTTGGTTGTTGGTAAAGGGTATGGTTGCGAAACTTGAACGATACGCAGATGAAGCAAAGCTGACGCTGTAGGTGGTGGAGGTCTTCGACATCGACTGCACGCCGCCCATGGTGTAGGCGTTGTTGAGCGTATCAAAGGTGACGACGACGCTTGTGCTGGTCTGCTGTGCGGTCGAACGAGCCAGTGCCAGATCGGCTGCAAGTCGTCGCGCCGCCGCCTCCGAGCGATATCGCGACATCGAATAGGCATATCGCGGCGCAGCAATTCCCGACAGAATCGCGACGATCAATAGAACAAAAATGACCTCGATAATCGTGTAGGCCCGGCGATCCGCTTGAATGGAAGATTTCGACGAATGCATCAATGGAAGGGACGATGCCGCTGAACGTCCCTATTGATGACATCGGATAAAGCAGATGGCGCTATAAGCTTCGTTTAGTGCACCGGGCTTCCCCGCCGTTGGCCGCGGTCTTGGACCAGGATTTTATCGGACTTATCCCGCCGCTCGACCTGCCGCTAGCAAAACCAGAGGCTCTTCCCTTGAAACGCTGGTCGCCGGCCACAAGCTCGCCACGATCGCAATCGCCATTACTGCACCGATTCCAATCAGGATGAAAGCCCAGGGGATCACCATCGGCGGGTTGTATCCGCTGATGATTGTCGAGAGCGCCCGGGCATCAACCGCCATTTCCATTCCCGCAGCCAAGCCCAAGGCGACGCCGATCAACCCAAGCAGCAGCGCCTCCGCCATCACGATGCGCACAAGCTGATCGCGCGTCAGGCCAATGCTGCGGAGGATTCCAAATTGCCAGCGCCGGCTTCTCACCCCGGCCATCACAGTATTGGCCACGCCAAGCGACGCGACAGCCATCGCGGCAAAGGCCACGGTGCTCAGAAGGTCCAGAAGATTTCCAAAGCCGCGCTCGATCTTGTATTTGATTTCGCGCACATCGCCGACTTTCATGCCGGCGTCCCCGAGCTTCTTTTCCACCGACTTAATCAGTGCCTCGCGCTCAATTCCCGGCTGCACTTCCGCGGCAAAGAGATAGGCGCGATCGATTCCAAAGTAATTCTGGCCGTCCGCAATTGAGCCAAAGATTGTGGCGGCCGTACGCTGCTCAAACTGGCTGCCCATGTCGTACATGCTGACCATGACGTCAATCCCGGGCGACCAGACGACGCCCGCGATGGTGAAATCCACATCGCCTTTGCGGGTCGATAAACGAAGCTTGTCGCCCAGATGCAGGTGCCGGACCTGGCGAAATTCATCGGTCACCACCAGATGCTTGCCTTCATTCAAAAGTCGAGCGGCATCCGTCGGATTTCCTTCACGAAAATCCAGTTCCATCATCTTGAAGGCTTTGTTGGGATCGACGCCAACGAACATCGTGGCATTGGGAATGATCGCGGCCAAGCCGATGCCGGCTTCCGAGTTGCCCAGCCGGCCAAATTCCGGCGCGGTGATCGTGAGCGGCATCATGTCTTTGATGCCGGGCGTCTGCGCCAGCACCTGCTGCTGCTTTTGATCGAGCCCGTTGGTGTAGATGAACAGATCGGGAAATTTATCGGGAAGCTTCCAGCCCGAGAGCACGCTGTGGCCGCTCACCTGCATCACCACCAGCACCGCAAGGCCCACCATGAGAGCCGCAGCCGTGCCGGCCGCGCGCCAGATTCCTGTGCTGAGCTGCTGGCGCAACAGTGAAGCGCGAAGCCTGAAGATCCAGGCGATCACCGGCCCGACGACGCGCTCGAGCACCCACACGAACATCGGCGACAGCAGGAAAAATCCAAACATCAGCGTCGGCAGACCCAATCCAAAATGAAGGATAAGCCGGATGAGTCTTGCCCGCTGATTCGGATCGGCCGCTCCAAGCGCTCGTATGATTTGAAACAGAGGCCCAAACAAAACGATGGGATCGATGGCGATGAGGATCAATCCCGCCAGCGCCCAACCGAAGGGCGCGCGATGCTGCGATGGCACTGAAAGCGGAGACATGGCTTCCAATGGATCGACGCGTGTCGCCGACCACGCGGGTAGCAGGCTGGCGGCCAACGCCGCAGCGAGTGATCCGCCGACGCCTAAGGCAATCCCTCCCCAACTGAGCACCACGCCAACTGAAAATAGGCGATGGAACCAGATCGCCAGAATCTTGATCCACAGATATCCCAGCGGCACTCCAACCGTCACGCCGATGATTGAAAGCACCAATCCTTCAAAGATGACCAGCCCAGCGATCTGCGATTTGTAGGCCCCCACCGCTCTAAGCATAGCCAGCGCCCGCTGTCGCTCCGTAACGCCCATCGCCAGGACGGAGAAGACGATGAATGTCGCCGAGAGCATCGACACCGCACCGCCCAAATAGCTCAGCAGATGAACGACCTGAAGATCCTCGTCCATCTTCTGGTGCGTTTCGCTCATCAGGCGAAGCTGAAGGCTTGGATCGATGCCCTTCAGCTTCGGTTTCCAGCGCGATTCAAAATCCTTCGGATCGATGCCGGCACGGAACGTAATCAGAATCTGGCTTACCTTGCCCTTCGACCCGGCAAAGTCCTCCATCGTCTTGAGCGGCAGGTAAAGCGAATGCATGTGGACCGCGAGAACGGCCGGCTTGTGTACGATGCCGACGACTTTGAGCGGAACCGATCGCTCCAGGCCTGGAAGGTCGAATTGATCTCCGAGCTTGAGCTTTAAAAACGCCGCGACCGACTGGTCGACAACCGCATCGTTTCCCGTTGATGAAGTGAACCACGCCCCCTGCTCCATCGGCTGATTGTCGGTGCCGTGGTCTTCAGGTTTGGCTATGCCAATCACGCGCACGCGCTTGGTTTGGCCCGGCTCAAGCCGATCGGGAAAGGTGTAGGTGCCTTCCAGTCGCCCGTCGGCGCTGCGGACGCCCGGGTCACTGCGCAGTTGCACAACGAGATTCTCCGGCACGCCCCCCACGGGATCATTTTGCCGGCTGATCGTGGCGTCGGTCCCGCCCATGTACTGGTTGAGATAATGAAATGCCGCCTCTTCCAGCGAGGCATATCCGCTGGTGACAGCGACGACGAGGCTGACCGACAGCGCGATCGCCGCCACCGTCAGCGCCACGCGCATCTTGCGAGTCTTGAAATTAGAAAGGACGAGCTTGCGGATGAACATGTGAAACTAATGTAGCACAGGCTTCCAAGCCTGTGATTTTCGGTTCACAGCCTGGAAGGCTGTGCTACGCCGGCTTATCGCACGCACTCCTGATACCGCGCGGCCAAGGTCTGCCCGTCCTGCATACCATCGGTGGCAAACCGCTCGATCAGCCGGCCGTCTTTGAGAACTGCTACTTCCTGCGCATAAGCCGCCACCGTCGGCTCGTGCGTCACCATCACAATGGTTTTGCCATGGATTTGAGACAGGTCGCGAAGAAGCTCGCAGACCGATCGGCTGTTGGCCGAATCGAGGTTGCCGGTCGGTTCGTCAGCGAGGATGACTGCCGGGTCGGACACAAGAGCGCGCCCGATCGCCACGCGCTGTTGCTCGCCGCCGCTCATGGCGTCAGGCCGATGAGTTCGCCGGCGGCTCAACCCAAGGCTTTCGAGCAATTCCCCAATCTTTGCCGCGCCGGTTGATCCGTTTTTCCCCTCAAGCATTAACGGTAAGCCAATATTCTCTTCGGCTGTAAGCGTGGGAATGAGATTAAAGGACTGGAAGACCAGGCCGATATTTCGCCGGCGAAAGAGAGTCAGCTCGCGGTCACTCAACTCTCCGATGCTGATAGAATTGATCAACACGCGCCCGCTGTCGGGCCTGGCGAGGCCGGCCATAAGATGCAGCAGTGTGCTTTTGCCTGAGCCACTGGCGCCCATGATGGCCAGAAACTGCCCCTGGCACAGTTCGAGCGAAACGCCATTGAGCGCCTGGACGAGCCGATCACCCTGTCGGAACTGCTTGGTTACGTTTTCCACCACCAGCGGCGCCATCGATCTCCTTCAAGACTCGCCAAGCAGACTATAGCCGCCCAAAAAACTGCCCACAAGATGCGGCTTGGAACCGGTGGCAGGCCTCGCGCTCATCGTAGTCGAATTCAAATCAGTTTTATTGCAAGGAATGACGCTATTTCGGCACAACTGACACTATACGCCTTACTGCCATGCCGGGTTACCGGTTCTACAATCTGCCATGCGGCTGATCGTGACAGCAGACCTGCATTACAACCATCCGCGCTCAAAGGCGGGCGCGATCGACCTGATCGATCAAATGAATCGCGCGGGCGGCGATGTGCTGCTGGTCATTGGCGATGCTGCCGCGGCCGATGGGGATGAGCTTGAGCAATGCCTTTCGAGATTCAGCTTCGCCGGTCCCAGGCTCTTTGTCGCCGGGAATCATGAGCTGTGGACGAACGGGCCCGACAGCTATGAGCTTTACCATCAGGTACTGCCTCGGCGGCTACACAATCTCGGATGGCAATGGATTGAAGCCGAGCCTTTTGTCGCCGATGGTCTGGCGATCGTGGGATCGGTGGGCTGGTACGACTATTCCTTTGCCCGGGATTCCCTGGCCATTCCTGATCGGTTCTATGAGCAGAAGGTTTCACCCGGAGCCGCCGAGCGACTTCCGGAATTGGCCCATTTGCTCGAAGGCTCCGATGTCTCGGCTCAATCGCGCGAAGTCATTGCTCGTTGGAACGACGGCAAGTTCGTAAAGCTTCAGCGAGATGATCGCACCTTTTTGGAAGAGCTGATCAGTCGCCTGGATAGCAACCTTGCGGCCGTTGGTGCTGCAGACCGCATCATCGCGGCGATTCATCACCTGCCATTCCGCGAATTGCTGCCGCCTTCGCGCGGCTCACAATGGGATTTCGCGAAAGCTTATCTCGGCAGCGAAAAGATCGGCCAGTGCCTTCGGCGCCACGAGAACGTCACTCATGTCCTTTGCGGACACAGCCATTGGCCTGCCGAAGCGCAAATCGGTGGAATCCAGGCCATTAACATTGGCAGCGGCTATCGGCGCAAGATCTTCCGAACCTTCGATCTGTAATTAGACGCTGCATCCTCGCCCGGCTATACTCATCTCTCTATCCGAATTTGCCTTTATTCAGGAGTAATCACGCAATGGCCGGCATGACCATGACTGAAAGAATCCTTGCCAAGCACTCTGGCAAGGACCGCGTTTCCCCGGGCGACAATGTCTGGGTCAACGTGGATATTCTCATGACCCACGACGTCTGTGGACCCGGCACCATTGGCATCTTCCACGAAAAGTTCGGCCGGAACGCGAAGGTGTGGGATCGCGATCGCGTGGTGATCATCCCGGATCATTACATCTTCACTGCCGACGAGAAATGCCATCGCAACGTGCAGACGCTCCGCGATTTCGTGCGCGAACAGGGACTGCGCTATTACTACGACCCGGAGTTCGTGAAGAATGAGCCGGGGATGCCAAGCCCTTATCGCGATCCGCTGAAGACCAATTACAAAGGCGTTTGTCACAAGGCGCTGCCTGAAGAAGGCCACGTTCGGCCCGGCGAGATTCTGCTGGGCACCGACAGCCATACCTGCACCGCCGGCGCGTTCGGGCAGTTTGCCACCGGCGTCGGCAACACCGATGCGGCTTTCGTCCTGGGCACCGGCAAGACCTGGCTCAAAGTTCCGCCGACCATGAAATTCACGTTTCATGGCCAGATTCCGCCTTATCTGACCGCCAAGGATTTGATCCTCGCGGTCATTGGCGAGATCGGCGTGGACGGCGCGACCTATCGCGCCATGTATTTTGCCGGCGAGGGCATCTCTTCGCTCACGCTCGAAGACCGGATGACCCTGACCAACATGGCAATCGAAGCCGGCGGGAAGAACGGCATCTGCGACGTCGATGAAAAGACGCTGCAGTACGTTCGTAATCGTTCGACGCGACCCAATTGGGAAGTGGTCACCGAAGACCGCGATGCGAAATATCATTTCCAGGCCGAGTGGGACCTGGGGACGCTTGAGCCGCTGGTGGCCAAGCCGCATTCACCCGACAACCGCGATACTGCGCACAATTGCCGGGACGTGAAACTCGATCGCGCCTACATCGGCTCCTGCACCGGCGGAAAGATTACCGACATGATCTTTGCCGCCAACATCCTCAAGGGAAATCAGGTCAAGATCGAAACATTTGTCGTGCCCGGCAGCACCGAAGTGCATGCCGACATGAAGCGCCTCAACCTGCGCGGCGTCGAAAAAGGCCCCAACGAAAAGAGCATCGAAGACATCCTCATCGATGCCGGCTGCAAAATGGGCCCCAGCGGATGCGGCGCCTGCCTGGGTGGCCCCGTCGATACCTTTGGCCGACTGAACGCGACGGAAGTGTGCATCAGCACCACCAATCGCAACTTCCCCGGCCGAATGGGCAGTACCAAGTCCGCGGTTTATCTTGCGAGCCCGCTGACAGTCGCCGCCAGCGCGCTGACCGGTCATATCACCGATCCGCGCGATTACGTCGGCTCACCCATTGAGACCGGGATGGCCGGGGTCATGTGATGTTCCGATCGCCCGACATGTAAGTATGCGGCCCCATGTATTACTCGCGCCGTGACACGAGGCCGCTTGGCAATTGATCCACGAGCTGGTCGAGAGAAAGAAGAATCGAAGGCTTATTCGTGGCGTTCGGCTTTCATCTCATATGTCCTGGTGCTTGCCGTTATGCTAGGCTCCTTTGCTGCGGGAGCCTTTCTGACTTTCCTAGCGATCGCCCTGTTAAAAGACAACGGCCATTGGCCACGTCAAATCAACACGAAGGCCGCGGGCGAATTTGGAGGAGTTCTCTTCGGCATGCTGCCTGCACTTCTGATTGCTAATTATATTTCGTCGCGCCGGGCGAGGCGGCGCGTTGGCTTCGATATGAAGTTACATTCTGACGCGTCAGGTTCGGCACCTAACAGCATGGTATCGGCTGAACTGTCTGGACAAAAGGCTCAAGCTAACCCGGATGGCAAAAAAGCCAATTATTGATTTCTGGAAAAGGGGCCGGGACCGAAGAGTCATTACGTCTTTTTCAAAATCGATTGCGTAGAGCGCGGTTTCGAGGGGCGATTCGATACATAGCCTGCGTCAACAGTTTCCTTCCGCGAGGGTGCTCTCTCTCAATCGCTCGCCGCGGGAACGAGGTAGCTGTCGTTGGTCCAGGCGGGACTGAGATCGCGGCCGAAGACTCCGTTCGATTCGACGGGCGGCCGCTGGCCGGGCGCGAGGGGAATGGGTGAGAGCGCGGTGAAGATGTTGTCGCGCTTGGCTTCTTGTCCGACGCCGCAGTAAGGCGTGTATTGAAACGAGACGTGCCCGTCGGCATACAGCACGTTCTGGCCCACATTATTATGATTGGTCGAATTGGCCTTGGCCAA
>JANWHF010000069.1 GCA_025450555.1 Tepidisphaeraceae bacterium
AATCGCCGCATGTCGGCAACGATTCGCCGCATCGGGCCGATCAGCAGATGGCCATAGTCGATGCGGTGCGAAAGCATGTCGCCCATTTCCCCGGTGGCGGCCAGTTTTTTCACCTGACGCCAGCCGAGGTTGCGATCGAACCAATCCTGAAATCGTTGCGCGCGGAAGTGGTAAGGCTGTCCAATGTCGCCGCGCTTGATCAGGTGATGCATGTATCGCATCGCCGGAACGAAGCGATAGGTGAAGGCGGTCATGTGCCGAACGCCCGCCGATTCGCAGGCGCGAACCATCGACAGGGCCTCGGCCAAATCCATCGAAATCGGCTTCTCGCACATCACATGCTTACCCGCCTTGGCGGCGGCAATGGTAATCGGCGCGTGCAGGAAATTGGGCGTGGCGATGAGCACCGCGTTCACGTCATCGCGCTTCAGCAGCTCGTGATAATCGGTATAGGTCGAACGGATGCCGGTCGAGGCGCTGGCTTTTTCCAGGACATTTGGATTGTTGTCGCACAGCGCGACGACCTTCGTATCCGGGCAAAGAGCAAACCCCGGCAGATGATTGGCCAAGGCGATGGCCCCGCTTCCAATAATGGCTACGCCGATCATGCGATTTTCCCTTTCATTCCCCAAGCCCCTGCTTCTGATATTCCTCGAGCTTGTAATAAAGCGTGCGCCGGCTGATGCCCAGTTCGAGAGCGGTCGCTGTGCGGTTGCCATTGTTGCGATCGAGAGCGGCCAGAATATGTTCACGCTCGAGCTGATTGAGCGTCATGCCCTGCGTGCCCGGACGCGGCGGCGGTGGAGCAGAAGTAAGAGCGACCGGTGCCGGAAGTCTCTTGATCGCCCGATCCAGCGCCTGCTCCAGTTCACCCAGATGGCACGGCTTGGTCAGGAATTCCACGACATCGAGGTGAACGGCACGCCTCGCCGATTCCAAGCTGGCAAACCCGGTCAATACGATCCCCTGCACCACCGGATAACGTTCGCGAAATCGCGCGAAAAAATCCAATCCATCGATGCCCGGCAGATTCAAATCCAGCACGACGACGTCCGGCACCGCCTCGGCCGACTGGCGCATCGCTTCCTCGCCACTGCGCGCGGTGGTCACTTCAAAACCCCACCCGCGCATCGCCCGCTCGAGCAGTTCGCGCATGCGCGGCTCATCTTCAACCACCAACACCTGAACATCGCGGCGGGCCCCGGTCATGATGGCACCTCCGCCGGGGCCAGCGCCGGTAGTCGAACGATGAACCGGCTGCCGCAATCGAGGCCGTCGCTTTGGGCGACGATCGTTCCCCCATGCGATTCGACAATCTGATGCGTGATGGAAAGCCCGAGGCCCGTGCCCGGCTGGCGTGAGCCGCGCTTGTCGGTGAAGAAGGGTTCGAAGACGCGTTCTAGGGTGCCGTTCGACATGCCGCGCCCGTTGTCGCTGACCATCAGCTCGACCTGATCATTCTTTCGCGAAAGCGAAATGCGGACCTGGCCGTCATCGGGCTTGGTCGCTTCCAGGGCATTGAGCGTGAGGTTGAGCAGCATCTGCTTCATCTGTGCTTCGACCGCATTGATTGTCAGGCTCTCTCGATCGATTTCCACGCCGTTTTCATCGCGGGCCGTCACGAGCGTGAGCTTGCGATTGCGATAATCGCGCAGTCCGCCGACGATGGAAACAACCTGCTCGGCCACATCCGCGAGGCAAACATTCTGTCGGCTGTCTTCGCCGCCTCGCGCTAAAGACAGCAGTTTTCCCGTGATTTCCTTACATCGAAAGGCTTCATCGCAAATGATCTTGAGCGACTGAAGAAGTTCCGCGTTCGCGCTTCCGTTATCCGCTTTCCGCAATTCGCCGAGCATATATTCCGCATATCCTGCGATGATTCCCAGCGGATTATTGATCTCATGCGCGACGCCCGCCGCCAGGTAACCGACGCTGGCCAATCGCTCGGACAGGATCAGCTCCTTGCCCTTTTGCGAGACTTTCGCTTCAAGCTGATGATAGAAGCCTTCGAGTTCCGCTGCCATACGATTGAAATCGCGCGCGAGCAAAGCAAATTCTTCCGGGCCGGATTCGGGGATGCGAAGATCCAGATGACCCGCGGCGATTCTGCGAACGGCATCACCCAATCGCCGCAATGGCCGAACCACGCCGCGATATTGCATGATCCCCAATATAATTCCGCCGGCCAATACGGTTGCGCAGAAGATGGCAAGAACGGTGATGGTCGTGTGCCGGCGGGCGTCGCCGGATTGTTGATGCGCCTCGATGACCCGGCGGATTTCTCCCGAAAGCGTGCTGACCTGGGCAATCGCCTGCCCTACCGCACCGTTGTCGGCGGCGTTCAAATCATCCGGAGAAATGTTTTGCGGATGGGAAGACAACTGTGCCGAGGCGCTATCGAGGCTCTGCTGCAATTGAGCCAGCAACCTCGGGTCGGCAACCAAATCCGACGCCGCCCAGGCTGGGCTGCCCATGCCGCTGCGCAGCAGATCGCACTCGTTTGAGGCCTGCGAAACTGCCGCCAGCGCTAAATCGCGGTCGGCTGCCCCGCGCTGAAGGAGAGCTTGGGCCGTCGCCAGGCGCGTCCCGATTTCGTAAGTCCGGCGAAGCTGCTCGTAGCCGCTCATCGCAAGGCCGTAATCGGTATGCAGGCCGTTAAGACCCCAGAGCGCTGCCGCGCTGACCGCGATCAGCGCGGCAATCATCGCCGCGATCTGCAGGCCCATTTTTCGGCGGACGGACATCAATGGCCTCTAGTTCCAAGGCGCACGGAGTAAGCGGATTTGGCTTGCTTCAATACTGCGACACGATTGCGCTCTCGAATGCATCATAATGCATCACATTGCATCACTTTTTCGATTTTTCTTTCTCCTCTCCGACAGATTGACGGCCCTGAGCGTTCTTGCGCGCTGGGTGCCAAGGCTGGCGGCTGAAGCCGCCACCCCGACTGTTTCATGTGCATAGAGCTCTGGATCTCCGAACATCCGCATCACAGCCACCTCGCTGAAGACACTTGCGCAACTTACAACCATACTATATCCTAACAACGAAAGCCGCAACCATTTGTTTCGAGAAAAACCCGGGATTTTTCCTAATCGTATCACACTTCAAGACAATCACTTGTAACGCATGCGCTCAGATGTGACTATCTTGCCCCAATTGATCATGGGTGAGGTTGCCAGCCGAAGCGGGGCAGATCCTGCGCAGAATCCAGCGATCTTCCCCATACCCTCGCTTTGCCCGGCTCCCTATACTTCACCCGCTTTTCAAAGGCAGGCAAAGGAGCAGTGGAATGAACGTTCTGGTTGCGGGCGGCGCCGGATATATCGGGTCTCATACCGTCAAGCGGCTCAAGGCCGCCGGGCATAAGCCGATCATTTATGACAATGTCTCGCGCGGGCATCGGGAAGTGGCAGACATTCTCAAGGTCCCGTCGGTCATTGCGGACTTGAATGACCGTGCCGCGCTCGCACGGGCGCTGCGCGAATATCAGATCGACACCGTGATGCACTTTGCGGCATACGCCTACGTCGGCGAGAGCGTCGAGAAGCCGCTGATGTATTACGACAACAATGTGGCCACGACGCTCAATGTGCTTCGCGCGATGCAGGAGGCGAACGTGAGCCGATTTGTCTTCAGCAGCACTTGCGCGGTGTATGGGGACCCAGACAAGATTCCGATCACCGAGGAAGAAAAGAAAGCGCCGGTCTCTCCGTATGGGCGAAGCAAGCTGGTGGTCGAATGGGTCTTGCAGGATCTGGCTCAAAGCTGGAAAGATTTCAAATTCGCGGCCCTGCGGTACTTCAATGCCAGCGGCTGCGCGATGGATGGGACGCTGGGCGAGGATCACGATCCGGAAACGCATCTGATTCCGGTGATTTTGCAGGCGATTCTGGGGACGCGGCCGGGCATCACGGTCTTTGGGACCGATTACCCGACGCCGGACGGCACCAACGTGCGCGATTACATTCACGTCGATGATCTGGCGGATGCGCACATCTTGGCAATGGAGAGGCTTCAGCCGGGCAAACCGATCTTCTGCAATCTGGGAACGGGGCGCGGATTTTCGGTCAAGGAAATCGTTCAGACGGCTGAAGCGGTGACCGGGAAAAAAGCGCCGGTCACGTATGGCCCCCGCCGCGCGGGGGACGCGATTGCGCTGTATGCCGACCCATCGCGGGCGCGAACGCTCTTGGGTTGGGAAGCGAAGCTGAAAGATCCGAAGGTGATCATCCAATCCGCCTGGAATTGGTTCGAAGATCATCCACATGGATATTCAGGACAAAAATAAGCCGTTTTTCGGCCGTCAGACCGCATTATCATAAGATTGGTTGACAAATTATATGATGCGTGATCCACTGCTGTGTTATATGGGTCACAAAGGTTTTTCGTGTGCGCGTGCGCACTAAGAAAAACTTATTTTTAGACTTGCATTCGATGGAATCGCTTACCTCAACTCGGTAGGGTGCAACAGTCGCGTGGGCGACGGTGTTGGAGTCTTGGGCAAAGACTCCCGGGCACGTTTCTTCGCAACAGTTCAGGACAGATTTTTTCGCCGAAAATTATTTGGCGGCGAACTGAGTTTCTTGTTCTGTCGTTGAAACGTAACACACAGAGTTTCAAAAACTGGCTTGTTTTCGAAGCTCTTAACCCATTCAGAGCCAATTTTGGCTCTCCATTTAAGTTCGGAGCAATGAAATGCCGAATTTGTACGCTTCGGCGACGCGCCGATTCCGCGCGCCGCAATCGTCAGGGAAGATGCTTCTTGCGGCCATCAGCCAGATCGTTGGCGCCATGCGCCGGTGGATCAGGCAGGCGAGCCAAAAAAATGCACTCATCCCCTTTTCTTCCGCGGCGGGTGTCCCCCTTTCTTCGGGCGCGGCCAGCCCGGTGGAAATGCTGGAAACGCGGCAATTGTTGTCGGTCAGCATGAACGCGGCGGGAGCGACGGTCGTGACGCCACAGTCGGGCGACCGAGTCATTTACGTCAGCAACTCAGCCGGCAACGATTCCAACTCGGGGTTGTCCGCCAGCAGCCCGGTGAAGTCGATCGAAGCGGGCGAAGCGCTGATGCGCAATGGGCACGGCGATGAGCTGCTGCTCAAGTCCGGCGACGTCTGGCGCGACAGCCTGGTCTACTGGCGCATGAGCGGCGCTTCCGCCCAGGATCCGATGGTCATCAGTTCCTATGGCGGCAGCACGCGCCCGACCATTATGAGTGGATCGAGCGACGGCATCACGACCGGTGCCAGTTCTGCGCCGGAAATCGACAATCTCTACATCATGAATATCCATTTCTGGGCCGATGGACGCGATCCCTCGATGACGTCCAGCCCGAATGGAGCGGCCTACGCCACGGGCGTCAACATCCTGTCGAAATCGACGAACATCCTGGTCGAGAATTGCTACGTCCAGGATTACGCGGTCAACATGAACTTCCAGGGTTATCAGGGGCCGCAATACAACATTTCGGTACGTCGAAATGTGGATGTGGATTCCTATTGCACCAGCGGCCATTCCCAGGGCATGTATGCCACGAACGTCAACAATCTGCTGATTGAAGGGAACCTCTTCGATCACGATGGATATAACGATTCGGTGCCGGGCGGCCAAGCCACCTGGTACAATCAGGGCATTTACCTGTCGGCCGAGAACACCGGATGCGTCATTCGCGACAATATCATCGCCCGCGTGGCAGGATACGGATTGCAGGCCCGATCGGGCGGCATCGTCACCGGCAACGTTTTTATCGATGACCCGGTCGGCTGCAGCTATGGACTGGTGAACGGAGTCATGACGCATGTCGGCGGCGTGACCGGATCGGTCACGAACAATGTCTTCCTTGGCGGAGCCAACATCGGCAACATCCAGGGCGGCAGCGGTCTGCAAATCGCCAATATCTCCAAATCGGGCGTGAACGTCGCGAACAACATTTTCGCCAGCGGCGTTGATAATGCCCCCGCAGCCATCACCCTTACTTTTGGCCAGAACCAGACCGACCCGCAGGATTCAGTTGGCGTGAATAACGTGATGGTCCAGAACAACATCGTTTACGGCTGGAACCGCGGCGTGCAGGTGGACGGCGGAATGACGCCGGGCGGAACGGGCATCACCGCCATCAATAATGTCACGTTCACCGGCAACGATTTTCAAAACGTCCCGCAGAACGTGATCAATCACGACGATCCGATCAGCAGCCAGGAACACTGGTATAGCAACTACTTCCAGAACGTTGCGGTTCCATGCATTGCCGGCTACGCCCAGGCTCCGGAGCCCAACACGTATCTTGGCTTTACCAACCCGCAGCGAACCGCCGCCACCTACAACGCCCAGCTTCGGGGCGGTAACAGCGACGGGGCATTTCTGAGCGGAGTCCGCTCGCAGAATGAGCTGACGTGGAATGCCAGCTATGATGCCGCTTCGGTCGTCTCTTACGTGAGCGCCGGCTTTGGCCGCTCGGTGGCCGCCGCCCAGAGCACCTCCGACGCCTCCACAGGTTCTATCGCGGGCACCTATTTCTATGATGGGAATGCCAACGGCGTATGGGATGCGGGTGAAGGCATTTCGCCGTCCTGGGGCATTTATATTGATGCCAATAATGATGGCAGATATGACGCCGGCGATACGATGCAAATTTGCGATGCCGGCGGCCGCTTTAACTTTACCAATCTGGCGGCAGGTACCTATTACATTCGTTCCACGACCGCGGTCGGCTGGAGCCAGACCAACCCCGCCAATGGCGGCCCATTGGTCATCACCATCAAGAATGGCCAGGTCTACAGCGGCGCGAACATCGGGGTCATTCACGGCGCGCCCAGCACGACCGCCACCGACAGCATCAGCGGCACCTTCTTCTATGACACCAACGCCAATGGCGTCTGGAACAGCGGCGAAGGCATTTCGCCGCTCTGGGGTGTTTATATCGATGCCAACAACAACGGCAAATATGACGCCGGCGACACGCTCGCCCGCGCGAGCACTCAAGGCACCTTTTACTTCGGCGGGCTCACGCAAGGCACGTATGTCATCCGCCCAACCACGGCAGACGGATGGAAGCAGACCACGCCAACGGCGTACGCCTACGTGCTGCCTGGCCATAGCGTCACCAATGTCAACATTGGTGAAGTGAAGCTCAGCTAAGCTCTCTCTACACCTTTCAAAAACGCGTTCGGCCGCTTCCCTTTCATGAAGAGAAGCGGCTGAATTTTTTATGTCTCTTGCCGTTCGGACGACGTGAATTTATTTAATCTTCAACGCCGTGTTAATTTCTTCCAGAGCATTGTCGATGTGCTTCACGACCTGCTTGAGGTTGTTCGCCGAGGCCGTCGCGCGGGCCTGCTGAAGCATGCTCTGCGCTTCGCGGAGCTGCGCATCGGAGGTGCCCTGGGGCTCCCTGCCTTTGCCGTCGCCATGCGGCTTGGCGCCCAGTTCCTTGCAGGCACGCTCGATATGGCCCATCGCTTTTTTGCGATGGCCCTTGTAATCGTGGTCGGCCACTTCGAGGATGTGATAGGCCTGCTGAAGCTGCTGAACCTGGGTGGTTTTCTCTCCGACGGCCAGGGGCTGCGTTACTACAGGTGAAGCCGAGGCGGAGTAATTCCATCCCGCCACGGCCACGAACGCCAACGCTCCGAGGCCCCAACGAATCATCGCTCGCCGCATAAGTTGTTTCCTCAACATCGCACGCAACCGCAAAGTTTCGCCAAAAGGTACGGTCGTCGTATCGTACGGTCAAGGAAAAACCGGCAATCAGAGCGTCCAGCCCTTGCGATATTCATACTGCAGGAAGCGATTGGCTTCCGGGATATTCGTCACCCGAAGATTCGCGGCATCCCACTCCAGCTTCTGTCCGGGGCCGGTACGGTAGGCGACATTACCGAGCAAGACTGCTTCGGTGAGCGGCCCGCTGTAATCGAAGTGGCACAGGGCCGCATCGGGATCATTCGCCCGACACGCTTCGATCCACTCGCGATGATGGCCGATCGACTCAGGTATCGTTTTCTTGGGCATCTGCACATC